>NZ_JBSFBZ010000033.1:0-79459 GCF_053593195.1 Saccharopolyspora sp. NPDC002376 | reverse complement strand
ACATTCTTGGTAAACAATTTCAGCAGCCCGTCCGGCCCGGTCAGGGCCAGACCCTGTTCCCGGGCCTGGGCCACCATCTCCGCCACCGCAGCCTGCTCCGGGGAGGCATGCTGCCCCGCCCGCTTCCCATTCCTAAGTGGACTCACAGCATCCGATGTCATCACTCGCAGTGCCCATCCCGCCGGACCTCGGCCCGGCGCGTCGGGCCGGAAACACCGCTCGTGGGACAGTCCCGCGCCCGACGACCTCGGCATCGAGGGGCTAACGGGAACCGACACGGTCGCAAAGGCTGTGCCGGGAATGAGCTGGCTCATCAGGCACAAGTCTTGGTCCGCGGCGGTCGAACTACCGACAGGGCAGGCCCCCGGCATAGCGTTGGGGCCTGCCCTGACCGTCTTACGAGAAGCGGGACCTGCGGCACCGCGCGGCCTGGCACTACGGCGAGGTGAGTGCGATGCAGGCGGCGACGCTGCTGTGGAGCCAGCCGGTGACGTTGGTGGTTGTGTCGGTGATGCGGATCCAATCCGGGATCGAGGGTGTGCCGCCGAGGAACTCGTGAACCTGGATCTTGTGGGTGGTGTGGTAGAGGCCGTCGACGGGCGAGTTCAAGTCGTTGGACCGGTGGATGCGGGCGCCATCGTCGATGAACAGTCCGGTACCAGGCGGACAGGCGCCTTCGGCGTGAGCAGGGGTGTTGGCGCCAACAAGTGCCATTACGGCGAGCGCAGCGGCGGTCAGGGCGGCTTGGGTGAGGTGCTTCATCGTGTCCTCCTGGAGGGTGGTCGTTCGGGGTGGCCGGGGCCGCTCCAGGAGCGGTGAGCGGCCCCGGCCTGTGGGAGGGGGAACGTGGACGGGTTCGGGCTAGCGGCTTTCGGGCGGGAGAGGTGGAGTGGGTGGTTCGCCGAAGCTGGAGAGGCCGCAATTGCCGGCAATGCAGTCCGATGGCGGCGGGGGTTGCTGGGCGATGGCTGCTGCGGGTGATGCCGCTGCGATGGCCGCGAAGCACGCGGTGAGCAGGCTTGCTCTGGATAGTTGCATCGTGTTTTTCCTCCTATTTCTTCGTTTTCGATGGCGCGAGGTTTTGGGCACACGTCTCCTGCTGCAGGAAATCGAGGAGGTTTCGAGCCAGGCTTTAACGGATGCGCAAGATGGCGGCAGTCCAGGTCATGCCGACGCCGATGCCGATCAGTGCGACGTGGTCTCCGGGCTGGAGGAGGCCTCGGCTCAGGAGGTAGTGCAGGTCGCTGATCTGGTCGGAAGCGCCCATGTGTCCGAGCCAGCGGCCGAGGAAGGCCGTGGTGCGCTCTTCGGGGATGCCTAGTGGTGTAAGGCAGTGCCGGTGGGTCAGTGCGGTGCCGTAATGGGGGCACAGCACTCGAGCGATGTCGTTGAGTTCGAGGTCGGCTTCGTAGAGGGCGGTTTTCAGCACGTTGCCGAGGGCGTTGGCGTTGGTGCTGTCGATGGCGGTGGAGCCGCCGTGGGTGGCGAGGTATTGGGCTTTGCGGGTGCGGAGCTGGATCGGGGGCCGGTAGGTGTGGCCGCTGTGCCAGTCGGTGGTGCCGCGGTGGAGTGCTTCCAGGCTGGGGTGGGATTGGGAGGCGGTGGAGACTACGTCGGCGATGGCGGGGGTGGTGTCGTCGCGGTGTAGGAGGAGCGCGGTTCCGGCGTCGCCGTAGACGATGCCGGCGTCGGTTTGCCAGCGGTCGAACAGCGGGGGTTCGAAGACGTCGCCGGCGGTGAGTAAAGCGGAGTGCCCGGCGTGGCCTTCGAGGACGTGGGTGGCGAGTTGGAGGCCGGCGATCATGCTGTTGGACATGACGTTGATCGACAGGGTCATCATCGGGGTGATGCCGGTCTGGTAGGCCACGTAGCTCGCCGCGGACCAGAAGTCCAGTCCCGAGTCGTGGATGGTGGCGTGCAGGTGCAGATCCACGTCTCGCTCGGCAGCGTGCATCGCCTGTCGGCCCGCCTGGGCGGCGAGTTCCGGCCCGGTGCGTCCGGTGGCGACCGCGACCGAATCCTGATGGTTGCGGCGGGCTTGCTCGGCGCTGTAGAGGCCGTCTCGGATGGCGTCGACAGCCGTGACAAGCTCGCCGGTGACCGCGCCGATCCCGTGGAGTGTGATCCCGTGGTGCCGCATCGCTGAATCACGCCCCCGCCAACGCCGGGCTGGCGAACCAGGCCTCGCGGAACCCGTCGGGGCTTCGAGGACCGGTCGCGTTCAGGGTGGTGAAGAAAGCGGGGTCGTGGTGGACGAACTCCACGAACTCCGGTCTGGTCCCGGGGGCGGTGACCACGGAGAGGTGGCCCCATTCTTCGCCGTCCAGCCACCGGAGGACCCACAGCGGTTGAGCGTGGGGATGTGTTGGGGTGGTGTTCATGTGATCACTCCGTTCCACGCGCAGCGCGAAACAAAAGAGGGAAACAGGAAAAGGAATGCAGCGGATCTCCCGGTATTGTGGAAGGGGTTGCCGCGTCGAATGTTCTCACCGTGGCACGCGCTGACTAGCGCTGTCAGATTTTGGCCGGAACCTCTGCCTAGATACACCGCGACGGGTGAACACCACCCCACGAAACCGTGCTCGCCAGGACCGCAGTCAGCACCTCGACTCCGGCGTATGTGCAGGTCGTGGCGCCGATAGCAAGCATGGGTTCAGCGGAACCGGCGGTCGCCGTCACCTGGATGGGCACAACAACGCCTCGGGGGACCCCAAAATCTGACAACGGCTAGGCCTCCATGTCAGCCTCCTTTCCTTATTGCTTCTTTCGTCTCGCCATCAAGGAAGAGATCATGGATCAACATGACTTCACTCGGCACATTCCCGTCCCATGCGAATCGCCGCCTCGCGATCCAGTTGGTGATCAATCGAGAAGCGGATTGATGACCGAGATCTACCGGTACGGACGATGCACGGAAACGTCAGATCCGGACACCTATTTCCGGGCCTCGTCTACGGGCAAGGACTCCGAGCTTGTGCAGCGAGGTGATGCCCGGGCGCTGTGCACCGACTGCAGCGTCCGCAACGAGTGCTTGGAGGTCGCGCTGCTGAGCGAATCCGATGCCGGGTTCTGCTGGGGCGTCTGGGGAGGCACTTCGGCCCGGGACCGCCGGCGAGCACTGAAGCGGGCACGGCGCCAAGGGGTCGAGCCCGCGGACATCCTCGATGAGCTCATGGCCTGGCTGTTCTGGATCACCGACCGTTCCGTACATGCCCAGCAGCAGCGGCACACGACCGTTATACGGCGACCGGTCCTGTCGTCCTCCGATCGTGTGGTCGCGGTGCCGGATCGTTCCCGCGCGGCCTGACTTCTGCGCTACGAGAGGTGATGTGCATGCTGCCCGTCCACGGTCACCCGATCCTCGCCGGCCTCCTCGGCATCACGGCGGGACTGGTGCTGTCCTGGCTGCTGCACCCCTGGTCCCCGCTGCGTCCCGCTGCGGTGATCGGTCTGTCCGTGCTCACCGGCACGCTGTCGGTACTGATCGCGCACCGGTTCGCCGACGATCCGGCGTTGCCAGCGTGGTGGTGGCTCGCCATCACCGGCCTCGGGCTGTCGCTGATCGATGTGTCCTGCCATCGCCTCCCGCACACCTGGGTCCTGGCGATGGCCGTCGGCGGGCTCGCGGTTTTCGGGCTCCTGACCGTGACCGAGCCGACCAGTACTGCCGTCGCTCACTCCGTGCTCACTGCGCTCACCGTCTTTGGTGGCGGGCTCGTGCTCTTCCTGGCGATCCCCGGGTGGATGGGCTTCGGCGACGTCACCACCACCGCAGCGCTCGCGCTGTATTGGGGCTGGATCGGGTGGCGGGCCGTCCTGTTGGGCTTTGTCGCATCGATGCTGGTGCTGGGCATCGTCGCATCCCAGGTCTGGATCCGCACCCGTGATAGCAGCATTCGTGCCGCCGCTGGACCGAGCTTGGTCCTGGGCAGCTGGATCAGCATCCTCACCCACACCTCGTGAAAGGCACGCCATGCCCTCATTTCCGGTAACCGCCGCCATTCCCGCAATGTTCTGCCTAGCGGCCTGCACCGCGGCAGGTTGCGTGAGTGAACCACCGGCCACGGTGCCCGCTGATCCAAGCATCGCGCCGCCTCCCGTGCCGTCCTCCGATGAGCGGGCCGAGGTCGAGCGGACCTATCGCGACTTCTGGCGAATTACCCGGAACACCACCACTGATCGCAGCGCAGAGTGGGAAGCAGAGGTGCGCCAGCTGACCACCCCAGAACTTGCTGACCAGATCACCGCGCGCGCCCGAGACCAACTGGCCAGCGGAGTTCGACTGTACGGCGCGGTCGTGGCCCACGTGACGTCAGTCGAGGTCACCGGGGACCGGGCGAGCGTGCAGGACTGCCAGGATGCGAGCCGGGCTGGCCAAGCCGATGCAGTGTCGGGTGCGCCGAAAAATGTGGGTATTCAGCGCAATCCCGTGCACGCCACGCTGTCGAAAGGAACGGACTCGCACTGGCGCGTCGACCGAATCGAATATCCCGGAGGTGAGTGTTGATGCGCTCCCTAGCCTGCGGTCCGTGCGTCCTGTTCGGATTGGGCCTCCTGCTGAGCGTCGCCGTTCCCGTGGCGCAAGCACAAGACAGGGAACTCTCCGTTACACCAGGCGATGTGGACAGCTGGTACGAGTCGCCCTCGATCGGTCTGTCCGCGTCGACACCGGGACGCCCAGGACGTCCGGCACCGTCCAAGCCCGGGCACGGCACTACGCGTCCAAGCAATACGTCGATGCCGGGCCCGGCTTCGGTGCCGTTGTGCCCGACCGTGGTGTGCGATGCGCCGGGGCAGGTCCAGGATCCGGCGTTCATGCTCCAGTCCCAGCCGGCGTCGACATGGTGTTTCGGCCCGTTGGATACCGGGGACTGCCCCCGACCGGAATCCATGCCTTCGGCCCCTGGGCGCCCGGGGGCTGCGGCGCCGCCGGATCCTGCGGTGCTCGCCCAGGAGGCGGCGCGTCGGTTGCGGTTGCCGTTGCCGACGCCGCGGCATTCCCCGGACCTGCGGCTGGCGGATGGCCGTCCGGCGACGGTCGTGGGTGAACGCACTTGGTTCTGGACCACTCGTGAGGACTGGCGTCCGCAGCGGGAGCGGGTGCAGGCAGGCGAGGTGTGGGCGGAGGTCACCGCCGAACCTGTTCGGCTGTCAATGACACCGGGCCTGAACCAGTCGGCGGTGTCGTGCGCTGGGTCGGGGAGAGCTTATGACCGGTCCTTCGGGCTCCACGCTCCGTCGCCGGACGGGTGCGAGGTGGTCTACAAGCGACCATCGAATGATCAGCTAGTCGTGGGGGAGTGGTCGATCACGTGGAGGGTGAGGTGGCGGGGCTGGACCGGTAGTACACCTGCTGGCGGTGAGCTCGCGCCGATGACATCGCGGGCACCGACACAGTTCGTGGTCGCCGAAGCCCAAGCACTCCGAATCCATTAAGGGACTTCAGCGTCTCGGCTTTCTTCTTTTGCTCCATTGTGAATTCGTTTGTGGGGAGAGCTATGTCCAGCACCGGTATTTTCGCCGTCACCACACCTGACTCAGCCACTTCTGAGGATCGAACGGGCGAGGGGCGTGGGCCTCGGGTGCCGCGGCAGCGGCGGTGGTGGCTGCTGATCCTGTCCTTCGGGTTGGTCGCCGCCTCGGTCGCGGCGGCGTTCTGGATCATGTCGTCAGCGTGGGAACGCGAGCCGATGCTGCAGCTGACACGCGACGTGCCCTGGGGCCACCGCATCGGAGATACCGACGTGACCACTGTGGACCTACCGCCTGATGCGCGGGAGTTCGCGGTGGTTGATGTGGATCGAGGCCGGGTGGTGGGTCAGATCGCTGCTGGGAACTTGCGGGCGGGACAGCTCGTGGCGCTCAGTGATGTCACGACGCAGCTCGTGCCCGCACGGGGCCAGCGGATGATCGGGATCCGGTTGTTGCCGGGAAGGTATCCGGCGCGAGGGTTGGCCCCGAACGATCCGGTGGAGGTCGTGGGCCTGTCCAGCACGGGTGGGGCAGAGACCGTGCAGGGGGAGGCGGTTTTTCAGGCTCGGGTGGTGCAGTCCTCGCCTCTGGATGCCGAGGGGGCGGTCGTGGTCGACCTGCTCATCGATTCCTCTGCCGCCGAACAGGCCCATGCCGCTGCCGCCGGCGGCGCGCTGGTCACCCTGCTTGGCCCTACTCGCTGATACCTGTGCTTGCTCGGTTTTGTGTTGTGGTGAAAGGGAGTGTGCGATGGCTGTGATCGCGATGGTGTCCGCGAAGTGCTCGCCCGGTGTCAGTACGGCGGTCGCCGCGCTGGCCACGGTCTGGCCCCACCGGCTGCTGGTGGTCGACGCCGACCCCACTGGAGGGGATCTCCTGACCGGGTGGGGCGGGGCGTGGCTGGTCGACGGGCGCTTGAACGCAGGCTGCGGGGTGGTCAGCTTCGCCGCCTCCACCCGTCATCTCGACGCCGTGCCGTCCGAAGGGCTCGCCGGACACGTCCAGGAAGTCCCCGGGCTGGAGCACGTGCGGCTGCTGGCCGGGGTGGCAAGCCAGGCTCAGGCCGCGGCGATCGGGGATGCGGGCTGGTTGAGGTTGGCCAGCGCCATCCGGGACCTCTCCCGGGAAGGGCCCGACATCCTCATCGACGCCGGCCGCTGGGGGCCGGGCACCCCTTGGACGTTGCTCACCGAAGCCGACCTGGTCCTGGTCGGTCTGCGCCCGAGCTTGCGGCATCTCACAGCAGTGCGACCGCTGATCGGTGCGGTGCGGGAGCTGGTCCCGATCACCCGGATCGGGCTGCTGGTAGCGGCCACCACGAGCAGCCCCGCGGACCGGATCGCTCACGCCACCGGAGTGCCGGTCGGCGTGGAACTTCCCGACGATCCCACGGCGGCGCGGTTTTTCTCCGACGGGATAGGAGGCCACCCGCCGCGCCGCCGTGCCCTGTTGCGGACCAGCCGCAAGGCCGCGCTCCGGCTACACCGCAGCCTCACCCCGCCGACTCCGCCGACCACCCCGGCGGTTGCAGCCGACGTTTCGGAGGTGGGGGCAGCATGACCACCCAGATCAACGGAAAACCCCGCCCGCAGCTGGTTCGTGAGGCATGGGGGTGGGTTCCGGATAACGCCACCGTGCAAGCGCTGCGGGAGCGCGTCGCCGACCGCCTCCGCGATACCAGCCCGGACGAACGAGCCGGCGTCGTGGCAGCCGAGATCAGCGCGTGGACGCACGAACGCGCCAGCCGCGGCGACCCACCACTCGCACACGACGACGAGCGACGGCTCGCTGATGCGGTCCTGGCCGCCGTGTTCGGGCTGGGTGGATTGCAGCCGCTATTGGAGCTGGAGGACGTGGAGAACATCCACATCCACGGCCACGACCGAGTGTGGCTGGAGCTGGCCGACGGCACTTTGCAGCGCTGGCCTTACCCCGTCGCCGACTCCGATACGGAGTTGCTGGAGCAGCTGGAGGCGATGTGCGCACGCCTCGGGCAAACGAGCCGTGAGTTTTCCCCGGCGCAGCCCATCGTGAACCTCCGGCTGCCCGCTGGTGGGCCGTTGGGTGCGCGGTTGGCGGCGGTGCGCGAGGTCACCGACCGGCCGCGAGTCGCGATCCGCCGCCACCGGCTCGCCGACACCACCCTCGCCGACCTGCGCCATCACGACACGCTCGACGCCGGTCTGGAGCACTTCCTGACGGTGGCGGTGCGCGCGGGTGTGAACCTGCTGGTTACAGGTGGGCCGTTCGCGGGCAAAACCACCCTGCTCCGCGCGCTGTGCGCCGGCATTCCGCCTGGCGAGCACATCGTGACGGTCGAGGACGACTACGAACTCGGCCTACACCTCGATCCGGACCGCGTGGTGACCCCGCTGGAGGCGCGCACCGCCAACGCCGAAGGCATCGGCGAGATCACCCTGGATGCCCTCCTCAAGCAGACGCTTCGGCACTCGCCCTCGCGGGTCATCGTCGGCGAGGTCCGCGGCGGCGAAATCACCGCCCTGCTCCGAGCACTCGGCAACGGCGCCACCGGCGGCATGGGCACCCTGCACGCACCCTCCGCCCGCGCGGTCCCGGACCGCATCGCCGCCCTCGGACAACTCGCCGTGCCGCCGCTGGCCGTGGAGGCCGCGCACCGGTGGACCGCCGCGGCCCTGGACCTGATCGTGCACCTCGTTCGTCGCGACCACTCCGGAGGTCGGGAGCGGTTCGTCACCGAGATCGTCGAAGTCGGTGCTGTGGGCGATGCCGCCATCCCGGACCTGACCACGCTCTTCGGCCCCCGCAGCGGCGACGGCCGCGCAGTCCCGGTCTGTCCACCCAGCCCTCAGCTGATGGCCCGTCTGCAGGCCCACGGCCTCGACCGCGCCCTGTTCTCCCATCTCGATGGGCAATGGGACAGCCATGAGGACGGAGGGGAGGTATCGTGATCGAGTTTCTTGCTGTCCTGTGTGGAGTCTCCTTCGGCGTCGGCGTACTGCTGAGCGTCCTCGCCTTCACCTCGGCTCCAGGCAGGGATGAGTCGCCGGTGGTCGAGCCCCGCGGTGGGGTGGTCGTGTGGGCGGTCCGATGGTGGCGGCGCGGTGTCCTGGCTGTCGTGGCTGCTGGGGTGGTGTGGTGGGTGACCGGATGGCCGGTCGCCGGTGCCGCCGCAGCCGCAGCTGTGATCGGGCTTCCGGTCGTGCTGGCCTCCCGGCAAGCGCGGCAAACGATCCAGCTGCAAGAAGCCCTCGCAGTGTGGACGCGGCGTGTCGGGGACCTGCTCTCCTCCGGCGCCGGAGGCCTGCACCACGCGGTCGTTCGGTCGGCCGACACCGCCCCCGAGCCTCTAGCAGCGCCGGTACAGCGGCTGGCCGAGCGGCTCCGCACCGAGCCCCCAGAGTCACCGCTGCGTGCGTTCGCCGACGAACTCGACGACCCGATCGCGGATGAGGTCGTCCTGGCGCTGCTGCTTCGCCTGCGGGCCGGCGGTCGGGGGCTGGTGGAGATCCTGCACGGCCAGGCCGCCGCGCTGCGCGCGCGTGCCGCGGCCACCCGCGAAGTCGAGGCCGACCGCGCCAAACCCCGCACCACCGTCCGCACCCTCGTGGCCATCACTACCACCATGATCGCCGGGCTCATCCTCTTCGCCCACGACTACCTCACCCCCTTCACCACCTGGACTGGACAAGGCGTTCTGCTGGTGGTGGCAGGCATTTTCGCGGTCTCGCTGTGGCGCATGCACCAGCTGGCCGGCCTGCCTGAACGACCCCGCTTCCTCAGTGGAGGACAGCCGTCATGAACACCGCCCTGCTCCTCGCTGCGGCAGTCGGCTGCGCGTTCGGGCTCGGTCTCACACTCGCGGTGCGCGCGGTCATGGGGCCTGCTCCGATGGACGTGTCCGCCGCGCTCGGCCACCTCTCTAGCCGCAGCAGCGCGTCGGCCCCCGCCACCGGTTGGGGGGCATGGCGTACCCGGGTGGTGGACTCGACTACCCACCATGCCCAGCGGGCCCGTTCGTCATGGCTCGGTATCCCGGTGCACGACCTCGCACTACTCGAACGCACCCCAAGCGACTATGTGGCGGCACGGCTGCAGTGGCTCGTCAGCAGCCTCAGCGCCACCGTGCTGCTGGCCATCGTGCTCGCAGTCCTGGGCGTGCCGCTCGAGCTTCTGGTCGGGCTGGTCGCTACCGGCGGGCTGGTGGGTGTGGTGGTGCCGGTCTGGCAGCTCCGCGACCGGGCCGCCGCAGCCCGCGAGGACGCGCAGCGGGCCCTTCCGGTCTACCTGGATCTGGTTGCCCAGCAACGCACCGCAGGCCAAGCACCCGGACCAGCCCTGCGCGAAGCCGCCGCAGTAGGCGATCACTGGCTGCTCACCCGGTTGCACCGCACCCTCACCCGCGCCGAACACAGTGGACACTCCCCATGGGACGCCCTCCGCGACCTCGGCACCCACACCAAGCTCCCGGAGCTCATAGCGGTCGCAGACCTGGCGGCCACGGCCGCCGACGGCGCCGCGATCTACCAGAGTCTCACCACCCACGCCGCCAGCCTCCGGACCGCTGCGATCAGCACGGACAAAGCCGAAGCCAACACCCGCACCGAACGCCTCACTCTCCCGGTCACCCTGCTGCTGCTCGGCGTGCTCCTACTCGTCCTCTACCCAGCCGCCACCCGACTCCTCGGCTAGCCAACCCAACACCATCCCAAGGAAGTGATCGTCATGTCCGCTCTTCGCCGCCTCCACCGGCACACCGCAGCCGTCCTGCTGCTGCTCACCGTCTGGTTCACCCTCGCCGGCCACTCCGTCCAGCAACGGTGGAGGCAGGCCCGGTTCGACGACACCGGCTCGGAGTCCACAGAGAAAGCTGTCATCACCGCCATCAGCCTGGCTGCCGCGCTCGGCCTCGGGGCCGCCATCACCGCCGTGGTGCAGAAGTACCAAGGCCAAATCCACTAGAGCCCCGAGATGTCCAGTGATGACAACGACGAGGCAGCACTCGATTCGCCGAACGGCACCCGGAGGGCGGGATGCGGGATCGGTCGCGGTGGAGCTGGCGGTGCTCGCCCCGCTCGCGCTGGTTCTGCTCATCACCGTGTTGCAGGCCGGATTGTGGTGGCACACCCGCACCCTCTGCCACGCCGCCGCCCACCAAGCCGTCCAGGCCGCCCGTACCGTCACCGGCACACCCGCAGACGCTCACGGCGTCGCCACAAGCTTCCTCAACCGGGCCGGAGGATTGGTCGGTGCCCCGGAGGTCACCGCCATCGCCGACGCCCGCCACGTGCGGGTGCGGGTTGCGGCCACCGCACCGCAGATCCTGCCCATTCCCGGGCTTGGTCGGGTGGTGCAGGAAGCCGCCGCAAATAAGGAGCGCTTCACCTTCCCCGGGGATCCGCCATGACCAACCGTCCGTCTGATTCGGGGTCGGCCTGTGTGGAACTCGCAGTGCTCACGCCGATGCTGCTGATGATCCTGGTCCTGGGGATCGCCGTCGGCCGCACTGTGACCGCCGGCCTCGCCGTCGAGCACGCCGCCACCGCTGCCGCCCGCGCCGCCAGCCTCGCCCGCACTCCCACCGCAGCCCATGCCGCCGCAACCCGTGTTGGCACGCAGATGCTTGCCGAGCAGGAACTGTCCTGCAGCGGCATCGGGGTGAGTGCGGATACCAGCCGGTTCGGCACCGCCGGGCTGCCGGGGACGGTCACCGTCACGTTGCGCTGCACGGTGCCGCTGGCCGACCTCACTGGCCTTCCCGGCCTGCCCGCCAGCGTCCCGCTGCAGGCGGCCTTCACCAGCCCCGTCGATGCGTTCCGGAGCCGAACATGACCCACCACAACGAACCGTCGGATACCGGATCGGTCACTGTGCTGGTGGCGGTCCTGGTGCCGTGCCTGCTGCTGGTGTGCTCGCTCGTCGCCGACGGCGCCGACCGGCTCCGCGCCCTCACACGGGCGGACGCCATCGCCGCAGAAGCCGCCCGCGCAGCACTCACCGCACTCGACACCCGCGGCCCCACCCTCACTCTCGACACCCACACCGCCACGACCTCGGCCCAGCACTACCTCGCCGCCACCGGCCACACCGGTCGCATCACTGTGGACGGTGCCGCGACCGTGCAGGTCACCGTCACCCACACCGAACCCGCCCGCATCGGGCTGCTCTGGGACAGCCACACCGTCACCGGCCACGCCACTGCCGCGCTCGCCACCAGCCCCAACACCCCGGGCGGATCATCATGAACCGGATACGCTTCATCGCGCCCGGGCTCGGGATCCTCGCATTCCTGGTGGGGCTGCCGACGATCCTGACCATCACAGGGCCTCTGATCGTCAGACTTCCCAACGTGTCCTGGCCCGAGCTCGACACCTCGCCCTGGGCACCCGTACCGGTCCGCGAACAGCTCCTCGCCTGGGCCGAGCACACCTGGAACACCCTGCGCATCGAACTCCGCCTCGACGGCGCCTTCATGCTCGCCATCCTCACCACAGGCTGGATCACCTGGGCCGTGATGCTGTGGTGGACCCTCTGCGATCTGGCACTTCTGCTACGCCACGGCACCCGAGCCCTCCGCGACCGCCTCACGGTCACCGGCCCACGAGGCTGGATCACCGCCCTGATCGCCAGCACCGTGCTCTCCCTCAACACCCCCACCAGCTCCGCGGCACCCGCAGCTGCCCCGGTTGCCGTGACCGCGCCCCTACACCCCACCAGCAGCACTGGTGCGCTGTCTGCCCCCGGCAACAGCACCATGCCGCTGGGTTCGGGCGGCTACCCCGACCCCGCCCCGCCCGAACCCAGCACCCCTACCTATATCCCCGACACCGAACGACCAGAGCACCCGCGCTACCGCGTCGCCCGCGGCGACACCCTCTGGGCCATCGCAGCTCGCCACCTCACCAGCGGCCACCGCTGGCGCGAAATCCAAGCCCTCAACACCGACCGCCTCGGAACACCCCGCCACCTCCAACCCGGCTGGATCCTCCTCTTACCCACCGACGCCACAAACCTCCCTAACCCCGCCTCCATCCCCGACGACGCCCGCTGGATCACCACCCAACCCGGCGACACCCTCACCAGCCTCGCCGAACGCCACCTCGGAGATGCGTCCCGATGGGAAGAGATCTACCGCCTCAACGCCCACCACCCCCAGCCCGACGGACGCGTCCTGCGCGACCCGGACATGGTGTTCCCCGACTGGTACCTCGCGCTCCCACACACTGAAGATCCAGACCCCAAGGAACTCGAGGAACCGGAGCCTGTCGCCTCACCGCCGGAACCTCGACACGAGGAGATGTCGAAGCCCGAACAGCGCGCGAGCACAGGGCGAGCTGTTTCCACGACGTCGGGCGCCGCCGTCGCCGTTGGCATCGGTGGGCTCGTTGCCGCAGGACTGGCCGCTGCAGTGGCGCTAAGCCTGCGCATCCGCGGCCGACGTCGAATGAGGGCCTACAAACCGGGGAGTGGAGCTCGTGCGAACCCGGCACCGCTGGCACCGGCCGTTCACGCGCTGCGCTGGCTGGTGGACGAAGCCCAAATACCGGCTTCTCCGCTCGGCCGTGACGACCAGCGGGACATGCCACCAGCGGTAAGCCCGGTGAACGCCGCTAAGCATCACCAGGCGGGACTTGTCGAAGTCGGGGTGCGCGACGGCCACGCCCGTGCACTGGATCTCGCTGCCGTGCATGGACTCGGCCTCACCGGGCCCGGCGCCGAAGCCACCGCCCGCGCGCTTCTCGTGCATGTTCTCGCTTTGACCAAGGCCACCATCATCATCGATGCCCACACAGCTCGTACCTTGATCCCGGACGAGCTGCCGGACTCACCACGGCTCTGCATCGCCGATGACATGTCTGACACCATCACCGATCTCATGCGCCAGGCCGACGATGTAGATGGTCACCACAGCCGGAGGCAACTGAGCCACGTGCTCATCGCGGGTACCGACCAGTGGAAGCTCCAGCTCCAAGAACTGATCGCTCATGGACCGACCAACGGCGTGGCAGCCATCGTGCTGGGCAACCAGGCAACCGGGGCGACCGTGCGTGTCATGGCCGACGGGCTAGTCGCAGCCGCAAGCCCCCTCATCAGCGAACTCCGCGGAGCACGCCTGTTCCATCTCGATGCCGGCGACACCCTCGACCTCATCGATCTACTCGCCGACACCGCATCCACGCCAGGCGACGTCGAACCTGCACCCAACTTCAACGACCAGGAGACTGAGGCCAACTTCGGCGACGATGGTGGCGCAGCCGTGGCAGACCAGCCAATGCCGCACAGCGCTTCCGATATCGATCCTGGCGACAGTGCCGTAGCAAGCTGCAAGCCTGCTGAAGTCGACGACTCTCCAGAACGGCCTGTCCGACGGTCGGCCACACTCGGGATCCTCGGGCCCTTCACACTGACCTGGGATTCACAAGTGGGGGAGGAGCACGATCTCACCTCGGTGCTGGCCCCCAAACACAAGGCTCTGCTGGTCTTTCTCGCTCTGCACACCACGGGAACGACACGCAGCACGGTCCGCGAAGCACTATGGCCGAATGCCCGAGGAAGCCGTCCCTTCAACTCGTTCTACGCCACGCTGTCCCAAATCAGGAAAATCCTCACGGAAACAACCGGCGATCCTGTACTCGAAGTCATCGCCCAACGCGGGGAGATGGTGGCACTCAACCCAGACCTGGTTGACGTCGACTACTGGCAACTCCGGCAAGCCGAGCACAAACGGAACGGCGCCACCACCAATGAGCAACGCATAGCGGCATGGAGGAGCATCGTGGCCGCCTACCACGGTGAACTCGCCGAAGGGATGTCCGCCCTCTGGCTAGACGGGCCCCGAGAAGACGCCCACCGCACCGCTCTCGACGCCCTCGCCGGCCTGGCCGCGCACTACCGCGGACGCGACCCCCACCAACAACTACAGCTCCTCGAACACGCCCGCCTGCTCAATCCCGAGAACGAAGCGATTTACCGCGATATCATGCGAGCACAAGCAGAACTCGGCATGAATGACGCCATCAGCCGTACAGTACAACTTCTCACCACAACCCTTGCCGACATCGGCGAACGGCCCGCCCGCAGCACGCTCGATGTGGCCCGAGCGCTGCAGGCGCGCCACCAAGCCGACTCAACAACGGCCCAGGTTTCGTAGGCGTTGCAGCTGCACTGCGAGATCATCCTCGTCTGTGGCCAGCAGACTCAAGGGTTCCGCGCCTAATCGTCTACCTGCTCATGAGCCTACTCATGCACCCACTCATCTACCCAATAAACGGGAAGCCCTCTCGCGCCACATTGTCACAGGCCAGAGGGGTCAATGCCCCGTCCTGAACCTGCCCAGCCTCGGTACCGACAGGAACCATGCCGCACCGGTCGAGGTCTCTGCTGCTGCCTTCTTGCCTCAGGTCCTGGGCGAAGGCAGTAAGCCGGCTCTCAAGAGCTCTACCTGCTTAGTTGTTCACCGCTCGTCGCTCCAGCAAGATTGGTCTCCATGCGGGGACGACAGGAGCTGAGGTTCGGAGAACGCACCGTCTCGTGGCTGACCATACGGGACGAGCTTGCGCCAGGACGCGATCCAGATGATTCCGAGCCACCGCACGATGATGACGCGGCACGGGAGATGCACCGGTTGCGTGGCTTGGTCATGGTTCAAGCATCCGAAACAGAGTCTGTTCTCGGGGCGATCCTCGGGCGTGTTAAGCCGGGAACAAGTGTAAAGAAACCCGCAGGGGCACTCCTTCACGATATCCGAAAGCAGCTATCGAGCCTCAACGGCGTGGACGTTCGTGATCAATTGAGCACTATTGAACAGGCGATTGATCGACGTAACGCTGCCGTGCATAGGACGGTACAGATTGGCTCATCGTGGGCTCCGTACGCAACTGGGGGTGGGGAGTGGGTTCCGGTGATCAGCCTTATGGGCGATGAAGCGTACGACGAGGGCGATCTTCGGGACGATCTTGCGCTCCAGCAGGAAGCCACGATCGAAGCCGTGCGAATCCTCCTATTCCTGGAACAACGCAGTTCGGCCGGGCTGGATCACAATGGGCCGACGCCCAGTGCGAACGGTTCGGTGGCGTGAGCGATGACGGACAACCGCCCCAACTTGGCGCCGCAACCCAGCAACGGCTCCGTCCAAAACATGATCACGGGTTCTCCCTCGAACGCAATTCAAATGAGAGACCTGAACAACGGAAACATCTATATCAACTCCCACATCGTTGTGAATCACGAACTCGACCAGGAATCCCCTGGCGGAGGAAGCTCCACTCTCGCCAACTCCGCCCCGCGCCCCTTTCACATGCTGGCCGTCGATGACGATCCGGAAGTACTGGGTGACCTGGTCCGCTTACTTCAGGATGACACGCGGGTTGGACGGGTGGGCGCTGCATCGGATGCGGCTATGGCACTTCGGTACATCCAGGCTGCAGAGCAGCAACAGCAACCGCCGCTCGATGCTTGGTTTCTTGATCTCTGTATGCCCGGCCTCAGTGGGCTGGAGCTGGCCCGCCTAGGTGCACTCTTCTCCACAGCACCGAGCACTGTTTTCGTGACTGCGTCGGAGGACCATGCCGTTGATGCGTTCGACCTTGAGGCAGTGGACTACCTCGTCAAGCCGTTGTCGGCTGATCGTTTGACGAGGGCGGTTGACCGCCTCTCCAGACGCCGGCGCGCCCAAAGGCAATCTCGAGTCAAGGCGACGGGATTGCGGGCCGCGTCATCCAGCTCAGCTGCACAGCGGTGGTGCTGACTGTTGCTGGTAGAACGCGACGGGGTCTTGCGCTTGACTGCCGATGTCGATCTGGAAGTGCAGGTGTGGACCGGTGGATTGCCCCTTGTTGCCGACTTCGGCGATCGGTTGGCCCGCTTGGACTTCTTGTCCGGGGTGAACGAGATTTCGGTTGTTGTGCCCATAGGTTGTGATCATGTCGTTGGTGTGTTGGATGCGGACCCAGAGTCCGTAGCCGCTGGCGGGTCCGGCGTCGATGACGGTGCCGTTGCTGGCCGCGACGATCGGGATACCAATCGGTGCGGCGATGTCCTGTCCACGGTGGAACTCGCTGCCGCGCGGGCCGAAGCCGGAAGTGCACTGCCCGGAGACGGGGATAGCCCAGGTGCCAGTGGGGGTTCCTGTGCAGGTGGAGCCGTGGACGGTGGCGAGGAGTTGCTGGGCGGTGGGTTCGTGGCGGGCGTAGGCGTCGGGGAATCCGGAGCGTTGGACTGCTTGGGCGGCGTCGTTGATGCTCATCTGCTGCCAGTCAGGCACAGCGAGTAGGTGCCGGTAGAACTGGGTGGTGGCGTAGGCGGGGTCGGTGATCTGTGCGGGGGTGCCCCAGCCTTGGGAGGGGCGTTGCTGGAAGAGCCCGAGGCTGTCGCGGTCGCCGTGGTTGAGGTTGCGGAGTCCGGATTCCTGGATTGCGGTAGCGAGGGCGATGATCCAGCCGCGCTCGGGGATGTTCATCTGCTTGCCGATGGCGACGATGGTGGCGGCGTTGGTGATCTGTTCGGGTCCATATCCGGATGCATCGGTGGCGTTGGCGCCTGTCGGGGTGCAACTTGCTGTGTGGTTGCCACTGAGTACTGCGGAGACGGCGCTGGTGATGGCGGCGGTGACGATCACGATGAGCATTGCGATTCCGAGTCCCAGGGCCAACACGGTCTTGGTTATGGCGGACAGCTTGGATCACCTCCTTGGGTTCCATGTCAGATCTCCGGTCTGCCAGGGCGGCATCGGTGCGGGTGGGCTCAAGCGGGGCACGGGGCTGGGATCGGAGTGGTTGCTGTCTGCGGAGCTGGTCGGTGCTTCGAGGTGCGGCCAGGCCGAGAGCAGGCTGATCAGCCGGTGCCGACCGGCCTCGGTGTGGTGCAGGGGAAGCCACACCTCGCCGGCGGGGCTGCCGGTAGTGCGGAGGTGTTCGGCGGTGGTGGTGGCGATCGGTAGCTCGTGTTGCTGGGGCGCAGTGCGTAGGTGCTCGATGAGTTGTCGTCGTGCGTGCGTTTCCCTGGTTTCGGTGGCGAAGACGGCGAGCAGTGGGGTGACGATGCGGGTCGTGGCGGCGAGGCTGGTGTAGCCGGGCAGTTTCGAGACGAATCGGGAGAGTTGGTAGCTGCCGGTGTCCCATTCGAGGAACCATTCGATTTCCTGGCCGTTCTCGTGCCAGCGTCCGTAGCCGTCGGGGCGGACGTGGTCCCCGAAGTGGCGGGTGCAGCGGGCTTCGGACCACCAGGCCGTGACCGTCGGGTCGGTGGCTGTGGTGGTGAGGGCGTCGGCCAGTAGTGCGGTGAAGAAGCTGTTGACGCCCATGAGGTGGGCCAGGCGTAGGGAGTAGGCGATGCCGACCGAGCGATCAGCGCGGAATTTCAGGTCTTTGGGGTCGAGGCCGTCTTCGTGGGCCAGCAGGTGTGCGCCGGCGACGTCGAGGACGTAGTGCATGGGGGCTCGGCCGCGGCCGATGTAGGGCTGGAAGCGGTCCAGTACGCGCCAGGTGTGGAGCTTCTGCAGTCGGTGGTTGGCCGCCCGTCGAGAGCGGGCGAAGGCGATCGCTGCGATCTGTGCAGAGGTCAGCACCCGGTGCTCGGCCAGGACCCGGGCTAGCCACCGGTCGCGAGCGGTGAGGTGGGCGGCGACTTGGGCTTGATGCTCGGCCGAAGCCGCCCAGCGCAGGCTCGGCCGCTGCGGCATCGGGGCACGAAAATCGCGCTGCGGGTGATGGGCGAACACGATCGTCCTCCTGAAGCGGGATGCGGGCATGAACGGGCGGCTTCCGTGCTGAGAAGGCCTCCCCAGAGCGAGAGGGTCAGGCTGCGCGACGTGGGTCAGTGCCAGAAGTTGCTGACTGGGCGCTGGCGCCTTCGGTGCGGAGCTCCAGCGGGCGGGTGTGAGCGGCGGCTGCCGTACGCACGGCCTTGGACCGTCCGGGGATGGTCGGCGGTAGCGGTTGGGTCGTCACGGTGAACGGCTGGGTCTCCTCGCCGTTGACGACTAGCCGCGCGGCGGCGTGGTAGACGCCGAGGTGTGCGAGATCGTGGTCGGACACCCGCGGTGCAGTGTGCCGGGCCAGTTCGCGAGCGTCTTCCGGGCTGGCGCTGAAGAAGATTTTGCTGCGGGCGTTGGTGGAGATGCCTTCCTTGAGGTCCTTGGGAAGCTGCCCCAGGTGCTGGTGCGCCAGGGTCATCGAGAGCCGGTAGCCGCGGGCTTCGGCGAGCATGTCCTCCATCGCATAGGGCAAGTTCAGGAAGTTCTGCGCCTCATCGACATATAGGCCCGCGTCGCGGCGTTCCCTCTGGGGCAGCGCGGAGCGGGCGGTAGTGGCCTGCCAGACTCGCGCCACGATCAGCGAGCCCAGCAGTCGGGTGGTGTCCTCGCCGAGGCTGCCTTTGGGGATGCGCACCAGGCACAGTCCGCCATCCAGCACTTGGGCGAGGTCCACGGTGGAGGGCCCGGCGGTTACGGCCTTGACCACGAACGGCCGCAACAGGAACGCGCGGAGTTTGTTCAACAGTGGTGCGGTGGCCTGAGCCCGAGCCGCATCCGAGAGCTGGTCGTACCAGTCCCAGAACCCCCGCAGTGTTGGGTCGTCGGATACCCGGTCTCGGTGGCGCGCCCGGGTTACCGGGTCGGTGAGCAGTTGCGGCAAGGTGGCCAAGGTGGGGGTGTCGGAGGCGGCGCGCAGGGTCAGACATCCGGCGCGGAGGATGTCCTCGGTGCGGGGTCCCCAGGCTGAGGAGAACACTCGGGAGAACACCGACACCAGGTTGTCGATGGCGGATTCCTTCGGCCCCTCCAGCGGGTTCAAGCACGGTGTTGGTCCGTGGGAGTCGGCGTCGAAGAGCACCACTTTGTTGGCGGCGTGTTCGGGAAGCCGCTGCAGGATGTCGGTGATCAGGTCGCCCTTGGGGTCGATGACCACCGCACCGCGCCCGTACTCGGCGTCGGCGAGGATCATCCGTGCCAGCATCGTCGACTTGCCCGAGCCGGTGGCGCCGAGGACGTGCATGTGGTGCCGCGCGTCGGAGACCTGCAGCCCCACCGGGCGGGCATGGCCGGTGTCGGACACCCCGACCGGGCGGATCAGCTCCCCCTCCGTCGGCGTGTTCGGCGGAGGCGGCACCGCCCGCGCCCCGGCGCGAGCCAAGCCCGGTAGCGCCTCGTCGGTCGGCAGGTGCGCCACGGCCGCCAGTTCCGGCACCGACAACAGGTCACCCCTCCACAGGTGCCGACGCGCCAAGGCGCACACGGGGTTGCGCAACCGTCGACGGCGATAGTGGTTGTGCTCGGTGAATCCGGAGAACGCGCTCGCAATGGCGTGGGCACGGCCCCGCAGCTGCTCACGCACCCGCGCCACCTGCTCGCCCGGGGTCTCGATCGGCACCGTCGTCGTGACCGCGTACCGGATCAGCGTTTCCCACTGCGCCCCGCGCTGCTTGCCGACGATGGCACGGTTCTGTGCTTGGAATTCCAACGACGTCTGCGGGTCCAACTTCGGCTGACTGCTCGACGGTTTCGTGGCCGCCAGGCCTGGCGTGAGTAGGTCGAGCAGCCCGCCTACCAGGTGGGTGGACCGCCCGGCGTTGAGGTGGCGGGCGGCACGCCGAGCCTGCTTGACCCGACGCCCTGTGGTCGGACGAGTCAGCACCTGCACACACGCGGTGTCATGCACACCCAACCCGGTCGGTGCTCCCATCAAGGCCCGGATCGGGTCGACGTCGAAATCCGTGCGGACCGGCAGTGCTTCGGAACGTGCCAGTCGCAGTGTGCCGCCGGTGGTCAGCCGCCAGCGTCCGGCATCCGGTGTCGTTGGTATCGGTGGCGCGGCGTCTGCGGTGCGGGTGCGAGCTCCGGGCCATGCGGCTTCGATGGCGCGTTCCACCATGCCCGGGGGCACCGCTCCGGGAACCCACACTCGGATCTGAACGTCGTCGTGGTCGAACACGTACTCCCATGCCAGGTGCGGCTGTCCGGTTGTGATGCGATGCACCATCGGTCGCACGAGCCCGATCAGGTTCGACCACATCGCGGCAGCGCCATCAGCGTCGACCGTGGGCGGTACCAGAACGGTCACCACCCGGGATCGCTCATGCAACGCGTCCTGATTGCGGAGCAACCACCACCACCGAAACAGAACCACGCTGATCCCCACGATGAGCGCTGTAGGGATCACTATCGGCCCCGATGTGTGCAGCCACGATGCTGCATCGGAAAACACGCCCTGGACTGTGCTCCATGGATCTGCCAGAAACGTGCTCAAAGGACTATCGACATCGGGTGGCGAGATGGCGTGCATGAGACATCCCTTTGTTGGTTGCGATGTCCGCGTCGGCTTCGACATGGTCAGGCGGCGTGCTCGTCGGAGACCGGGGTGGTGCGTCGGCGAGCGGACGGTGCGCTCGTGATCGATCGCGCCTTGGTCTCACGCCGGGCGTAGTGTGCGGCATCGACGTCGGCCTGCCACTTGGAGAATCGGCGTCCGGCTAGGCGTTTCAGGAGATGTGGGATGTTGTTGGCGGGTACGCCCACCAGGTGCGGGCCGAGGACCGCGAGCAAGTCGGAGGCCTCTTGCGACGACCAGCCGGCGTCCCTGATGGCGTCCTCGTCGGGGAAGACATCGGCAACCCGGTCCACGGCCGGGTCCAGTAGTGCGTCTTGTGTCCCGCCGTAGCTGTAGCCCCACAGGAAGTTCATCGGGGGCTCCGGTTCCACCAACGTCTTGAACCGTTGAATTTCCTTGGTGTAGGCGTAGAAGGTGACGCCCGGGCGAGCTCGCATGATGCGCAGCCACGCTGACAGATAGTCGTCGCTGAAGAAATCACCGGAATCATGGACGCGGATCCAGCGGCCCTGGAACTTCGTCGCGTCCAGCTCGGCGAGCACGGCCTGTTCCCATCCGGCTAGGTCGTCGAGCACGAACCGCAGGTTTGCCTCGTGCTTGGCAAGCACCGCTGGCCATCGGTAGGTGCCGTGGCGGGCGTAGCAGACTTGTCGGCAGATCCCAGCGGACGGACAGGTGTTGTAGGTGCGACCGTCCGGCAGATGGCCGGCCCACGCGGGCAGGGACCAGTTGTGTACGCCGATCTTGCGCATTTCCCGGTTTTGGGTGAGGAGCCGTTGCGGGCGCTTGGCGGTCGGGTGTTCGGGCGGCGGATGTGCAGCTGAGGACATGGGTCTCCCGAAGTCAGAGCAGCTTTGCGAGAACGCCTGGCGTTGGAAGCGGGTTCGTGGCGGGTGCTTGTCAGGCCGTGTCGTCGTCCGAATTGGACTGGGCCTTCGAGGTGTTGCTGTCGTCTTCCTGGCGGCGTCGGCGGTAGCGGTCCAGGTAGGCGATGGAGTTGTGGGCGTTCGCGGTACCGGGTTGGTTGCGCTCGGCACCGAGCTGGAGACGGCTCTTGCGGATGACGGCGCGGGCCAGCGCGCGAGCGCCGAGGACGACCACGGCCGCGAGGAGGTAGCCGGACGTCACGATGACCGCGCAGGCAAGGCAGATCGCAGCGACCAGCCCGGTAGTCAGAGCGACGGTGAGCAAGATGTCGTGAATGGGGGTGGCCCGGAAGGTTGGGAAGCCGCCGAAGCCGGCTGCAGCGCTGACAAGCAGGGAGGCCACGGTCATTCCTCCTTAGTTCATTAGTCGTCGAGGAGCACGTCCTGAGCACCGCCGACGCCGGCGGACCCGCCGCTGCCGTCGGTATCGTCGGACGACAGCGACGCCAGCTCCGCGGGGTCGGTGGTAATCAGCTGGTGTTCGCGGTCAGAGGCGACGGCCTGGAAGGCGACCCGTTGTGTCCCCGCCGCGAGAAGGCCTTGGCCTGTGCTGGCCGAGAGCAGGAACTGTCGTTCGCCTTCGGAGAGAGCGAAGGTGCGGACGATGTCGTCGATGGCTTGGGGTGCTTGGCGCAGCAGGATCTGGGTGGCTGCGTTGGCGATGATGGCTTTGCCGAGATCGGAGCTGAGGACGTCGCCGACGTCCTGGGTGGCGACGGTGAGTCCCGTCCAGTGCTTGCGGGCGGATTTCGCCATGCGCCACAGGAATTCCGCTCCGGCTTGCTGCTGCATGAGCAGCCAGGCCTCGTCGACCACGCACAACCGGGGGTGGCGCATCGAGGGGCTGGAGATCCGACGCCATACGGTGTCCAAGGTCAGAAGGGTGCCTGCTGCTTTGAGCTCGTCGGGCAGATTCCGCAGGGAGAACACGAGCAGGTGCCCCTCGGGTGGTGTTGTGGTCGGCCCGTCGAACAGTCCGGAGAAGGCACCCGCGGTGAAGGGCTGCAGCCGGGATGCGAGGTCGCGCGCGGTGGCGTCGCGTGTGGCGGACAGCGCCGTGTGCAGGTCGGCGAGTTGTGGGGCTTGGCGTGTCCAGGTTCGGGCGTCGTCGATGATCCCTGCAGCGTGGTAGGTCGCGGTGACGGCGTGGTCCAGGACGGCGCGTTCATCGGCGGTGAGCTGTTGTCCGAACAGGACAGACAGGAGGGTGTGGGTGAACAGGCTGCGGCGGGTGAGGGAGTCGGCGGGGGCGCTGCGGCGGCCGTCGGGGCGGGTGTGGATCGGGAGGTCGAGTGGGTTGATCCGGACGCCGTCGGCTCCCAGGGGGATGTGGGTGCCGCCGACGGCGTTGGCGAGTCGGGCGTATTCGTCTTCGGGGTCGATGATGGCGATCTCGATGCCGCGGTAGAGGCTGCGGAGTGCTTCGAGTTTGACGAGGTAGGACTTGCCGGCGCCGGAGCGGCCGAGGATGACGGAGTTGTAGTTCTCGCAGCCGAAGCGGTCCCAATGCACCAGTCCCTGGCTGCCGAGGTTGTAGCCGTAGAGCACGCCGCCGGCGGCCGAGGACGAGGTGACGTCCGGTGGTGGGAGGTCGGGGCTGGTGAACGGGAAGGCCGCAGCGAGGGCGGCGGTGTCGAAGGTGCGGGTCATCCGGATTTGGTCCAGGCCCATCGGCAGGGAGGTCACCCAGCCTTGCAGGGAGCGGTAGGTGGTGGGTTTGGCATCCAGCAGCAGACTGGCCGCCAGCGCGCGCACTGCGCTGATTTCTTCGATGAGTTCGTCTTCGGAGCAGGCGTGGACGGTGAGGTAGAGGCCGAATCGGAACAGCCGTCCTTCGCCGCGGGCCAGGCGGTCGGAGAGGTCGTAGGCATCCTCGGTCGCGGCCTCGACCTGCGGGTCGGCCAGGCGGCCGTGGGCGGCGTCGTCGCGGCGGCCGGATTCGAGCTTGCCGAGTTGCTTGCGCAGGTGGGCAGCGGCCACGTGCGGATCGATCGGTTCGACGTGCAGGGACACGTCCAGCCGCCCGGGGTAGGTCAGTAGCGGTTGCAGCCAGCCGGGGTGGACTTCGCGGGGGTAGCCGGTGATGGCGAAGCTAGAGACCCAGTCCTCGCCGATCTGCAGGTGGCGCGCGCCGATCTCGATGGCGTCCGGGGTGAAAGCGTTGTCGGCTGGTGGTGTCGTGCGGGTGCGTGTCACGGGGTGTCCTCCTCATTGCTGAGGTCCCAGCCGGGGCTGGTGGTGATGACCTCGTGGGCACCGGCCATCTCCGGCGAGGGCGGGACGGGGTTGTCCGGGTTGGTGGCGGCGGCCAGTACCGCCCTGGCCTGCCCCGCATCAAGCGGAGTGACCTCGATCCCGGCGGGCGCCAGGAGTTCGCAGGCTTCCTGCATGCGCCGCATCAGCCGCGAGGCCGCGGCACGACGGGCCCCGGCCGAGAGCTCGCGGTCCGCGGAGGAACCGGGGCGTCGGCGTCGGATGCGGCTGAACGCATCCGGTGGCGCAGTACCGGCTGGTTCGCGGACCACCAGGAGGATCTGCCGGCGGAGGAGTTCGGCCTGCTCGCCCAGCTGTTGCAGGTAGTCGGCGTGATCGAGCGCGGCGTCTTCCAGCGCCGGGTGGCGCAGGCTCGCTGAGCGGTGGCGGAGATCGTCGATGTGGCTGGTGAGGTCCAGCCGCTGGGTGCGCACGAGGATCTGGACCCCGGCGGTCAGGCTGTGCAGGTAGCGGCCAAAACCCGCGGCCAGTGCTTCCTGCTCGCCGGGGGTGCGCAACGCGAAGTTGACCGTCGAGCACACCGCCACCAACGCCAGCCCATCCCGCCCGAGGTCGATCACGCCGGCCTCACTCACCCCGCGTGCGGGGAGCTCGAGGCCCCCGAGCGGAACGGGGTCGGCGTGCTCGACGGCGGAGGAGAGCCAATCGGGCACATCCGGTGCGGCTTCAGCACTCGCGATGCGGCGTTGTGGGGCCAACCGCTGGCGCAGCGCGGCCAACAGCAGGCGATCCAGTGTGATGCCATCGCGGGTGACCACCACCAACAGCACGACCACAGCGGCGATCGGCGCGGCCACAACCAGATACACCACGACCGGCAGCACCGCGCGGGCAGCGAGCCAACCGCCGTAAAGGCCAAGGCCGGTGGCGGCCATGACCGCGATCTGGCGCGCGGTGAACCCGGCGAGAATGCGGTCTTCCCGGTCGACATCGGCGGGAATGCGGACGCTGCGCGTCATCGCTCACCTCCCAGGCGGCGGGTGCTCGGGCGTGGTGGGCGGACCTTCGGCAACGTCAGCGGCAGCACCGGTTGCCGGCCGCTCATCGACCTCGGACGCGAGGTCGGCCGCACGGGTGGCGGGCTGGGTGAAGCCGGCGTGCGGCGAGGGACTCGTTGGACCTGCAGCGGCAACTGGTACTGCCCATCGGCCCTGAGGCGAGGCTTGTTCTCCGGCCACTCGCCGTCGGCAGGCAGCTTGAGTTGCCTGGCCGGAGGCCGCGGCGACCGGGGCGGAGCCAGCGGGCTCGGCGGCACGGGAGTCGCAGGCCGCTGGACCCGCTGGACGTCAAAGGGCAGGCGGTATTGACCGTCCCGGCCACGCACGGGCCGGTTTTCCGGCCACTGCCCATCGGCCGGGAGACGCAACTGCTGAGTTCTCGGTCGCCGGGTTGGCTGCTCCGGCGATGGTCCGGGGCGTTTCGGGGCGGGTTGGGGTTGCACGTTCAGTGGCAGTCGGTATTGGCCATCGCGATCCAGCCGGGGCTTGTTCTCTGGCCATTCCCCATCGAGCGGAAGTTTGAGCTGCTGCCCCCTGTCGGCGCGGCGCTGCTGCGTGGCCTTCGGTTTCGACGCATTCTGTGGTCGCGATGGCGAGCTGCGCCGTTGGCGGGCCACGTTCAACGGCAGCATGTACTGCCCAGCAGAGGTCGCTTTCGGCGACTCGTACGGGTCCGCCGCGACTTTCTGTCTGGCCTTTGCGGCCGGGGGACCGAGGCGTCCCCGGAGCAGCCCGAAGGTCTTGTAGGCGAGGAATCCGCGCAGGAGTCCTCCGAGGAAGGATCGGCCGCCGCCTCCGCGGGCGGCTCCGACGACCCAGGATGGGATTTTGACGAGGATGTAGCACAAGGCGAGCGCGGTGAGAAAAGGAATCAAGACATCCCCTTGTTTTTGATGCGAGATGGGCGATGCGAAAGGGGTTAGAAGAGGGTGATTCCGCCTGGGAGGAAGAATATTTTCAGGGCGGCGATGAACGTGAGCGACTGTGCGACCTGGACGACGAGGACCGCTCCGAAGACGCGCCACCACCAAAAAGCAATAGCCTCGGTCTGCGGCAACGCGTGGCACATCAACACCAGCGGCGCCGCGGCGAGCAGGATGACGGTCAGCGCAATCCGGACCACGTAGGTCAACAGGACCGCGATCACCATGACCACGACGGCCAGAATGGTGAACACCACGTAGAGCTCGCCGTAGGGATGGGAATCGTCGCCGGGCGCCTCACCGAGCAGGGTATCCACGAATACGTGGGATGCTTCCTCCATCCCGACCTGGTCACCGAGGAAAGCCCCGGACAAGGCGTTGGCGAATTCGATGGCTTTCCCGCCCAGAAACAGCGACAGGTTCGAAGCCGCGAAGCCGACCACCAGTCGTGGCAGGATCTCCTTGATGGAACTCCGTGTCTGCAGTGTTTGGTAGAACAGGACCACGATTCCGGCGATGGTGGTCACCAACGCATACGCGGCGATCATGATGTTGCGGGAGCTATTCCACAACTGGCCCATGA
Organism: Saccharopolyspora sp. NPDC002376; assembly: GCF_053593195.1. NCBI lineage: Bacteria > Bacillati > Actinomycetota > Actinomycetes > Pseudonocardiales > Pseudonocardiaceae > Saccharopolyspora > Saccharopolyspora sp. NPDC002376. The sequence continues at coordinate 52,978 of NZ_JBSFBZ010000033.1, read as the reverse complement.
CGGGAAGCTCATCGAACTGCGGGGTGGACAGCAGGGAATCCGCCAGCATGCCCAGCACTCCCTCGAGAGCCGAACGCGCGACATCGGCGAAGAAGTCACGAATCCACCCGGTGAGGAAATCCGCGATCCACGACGTCCCGGAGGCCTCGGATGGGGTCTCGGGTTCCGAAGTGGAAGGCGGCGGGGTGGGGCTGCTGGGTGGGGATGTCGGTAGTAGGCACGCCGGGGACTGCGGCTCGCCGGGAGCACAACCCGATGCAGGCGGCACTGGAAGCGGCAGCGGTGGAAGCTCGCCCGATGGCGGTGCGGGCACCGGTGTCGGTTGCGCCCAGACTGTGCCGGTGGCTCCGAGCCCGGCCAGACCCACCAACACCACGAGCCCGGCGAGGACTGCACCGCGCACCGCGGCACGCGAGATCCAGGACCACGAGGGCTGCATCATGGCTGGGCCAGGATCGATTTGAGGATCTCAACCACCACCGGCGCAAGCACCACCAGCGCGTAGCCGATCCCGGCGCTCTTGAACGCCTGCTTGGCCTTCTCCACCTCGCCCGCGCTACCGCCGGCCATCAGGTAGCGGAGCCCACCGATGGTGAACAGCAAGGTGGCGAGCACCGCGAGAATGCCCATGATCCAGTTCCGGGCGTTGTTGAGGACATCGGTGATCGACGGCCCGGGAGCCTGAGCCAGGACACCGGTAGCCGCCGCCGTCGAATCAGCGGCCAGCAAACCGAGCACCACGGCGAGCAGGGCGGCCAGCAGCGCCCTGCTCCACCTCCGGTGACGGTGTGCTGGCGCGGTCGGCGTGCGCTCCAGCCGGGGCGACGAGCAAGGACGAGGGTGACGGGTGAGCATGAGCGCCTACCTCCAGGTGGAATCAGCGGGCACGAGGAGCCCGGCTCGGGCAGGGGTCAGCCGCAGCTCTGAAGTCCGGAATCCGGACGTTCATCGGTCACCGGTCGGCCAGGTTCTCCGGCAACGGGATGTGACCGATTCACCGCGGGTGTCCTCTGGATGGGCGAGAGCCGGGTGGTGGCGATCTCGCCGGTCGGATCGCCGTCGCACGGGCCGGTGCTGGACTCGGCGAGCCAGGAAACGAGTCGGGCTTCGGCCCGGCGACGGATGCTGCGCAGCCCCTCGTAGGTCAGCTCCGGGTGATGCGGCCAGTCGGCCAACTCGACGCCTTCCAACCGGGTGGCACCAATGAGCTCGGCCTCGGTCCGCGTCAGGACCCCGGCCTCGACGGCGCGGGCCAGGACCAGATCCGGGTGCCCAGCGGCGGACCTGGGCTCGCTGGAGTGAAACCCCAACGGCTTCGGCGTCGGTCCGTCCAGCGCGGCGTTCACTGCCCGGTGTCCAGCACGGTAGGCAGCCCACCGGAGCCGGATCGTAATCCGACCGGCAGCAAGATCCACCGTGTGCAGTGCTTCGAGAAAGCCGCGGAGGATCTCGGCGTGGATGTCGGCCGGATCGTCGGCCCAACGTTCAGTCATCCGGACAGCCAGCAAGGTCAACATCGGCAGCGCCAACCCGACCGCGACAACGGTCCACGTGCCGCCCTCGATCCGGGAGCGACCGATCACATGCGCCCACACCTGATCCCACACCCGCCGCGGGCACCCCTGGGCCAGCAGCAGATCCCGCAGTTCATCGACCGGGATCTCACGCGAGGGCAGGTGATCGAACAAGCGCCCGTCCACAGCCACCGGGTGATCGCCCACAGTCAGCCACCCGAATGCCTCCCGCGCGGCATCCAGCGGATTGCCCGGCCACGTTGTGCGCTCAGAACTAGAAGGGGAAACCATGTCGCGGCTCCTCTCGAACGGCGGTCCATGACGCCGTCGAGAAAGCCAGGCACGAAACAATGCAACGCACGGATGCGTACTACGAGAACGCTAAAACGATCTCCTTGTCCTTGGACAAGAAGATCACCGTCCGACGATGAACAAGATCGCGATGTGAGCACGAACAGGCCCGTGTACTGCGGTTTTAGTCAAATGCTGTTCCCGTGCTGTCGCCTCGCGGGGAGAGCGGCAGGAACAAGAGTAAAAATCTTGAGGAAGTTCTGGGGCGACCTTGAACCGGTATGCCGTCGGGTGCGACGCAGCTCGTTCGTCTTTCGTATCCGATCTTGAATTCCTCGCTCGGACATCGGCACGGAGATCGGGAGCCCGACTGCATCTGTGACACAGGGGCCCATCGAGCGTGGGCGAAGGAGAGAAGTTTCTGCGAACCGGGCCGACCGATCAGGGCAGGTTTCGCGGACTTCAGAAGTGCTCGCGGCACACCCCAGACGACCAACGGAGCACTCGATGCCTGACTTCCCGATCCCAGAAACACCGCCTCGTCACCCCGAGGAGACCGGTGGCCTGAGCGAGCCGAACGCCACGGCGTGCGAGGCATCCCGTCACCACTCCGGATCTTCGGTTCCGGCCTGGGTACAGCCGTGTCTCGCCGACCTCGAAGCGGGAGCAGATGAAGTCGTCATCGCTGCGGTCTCGCTGATCACGACGACCTACAGCGCCCCGGGAGACCGGATCCTGCTCGCCAGCCCCGATGAGCCGATCCCGGCTAGCGGGCAACGCCGAGACAAACTTGTGGAGTCCGTTCTGCGACTCGGCCGCGGCGCGACCACAACCCCGGACCATCCACACCGGCGCCGTCATGAGCGAGACACCGTCGACGAGTGGTCACCTCTCGCCTCACGGTCCGAGTCCGGGTGCGGACCCCACCTAGCGCACTCGATCGAACCGGACGCGAAGCCGGCTGACCGACCACGCCGCGACAATCCCTCCCAGCTTGGCTCGGACGGCTTCCACTTGATCATTGCCGGGTGGTCGAACGCACCTATCAAGCCGTGCGCACTGGCGGACTGGACGCTTGATCTGGCCCCTCACGGCACCGTCGTCGTCCTCACACTCAGCAGCGATCAATGCAACGAAAGCGGCACCCATTCGTGGTCCCTGGAGCACTGCGCAGCGCAGGCCGGATTGATCTGGATCGACCGGCTGGTCCTGGCGCACCGATTCCCGCCCACGCCGCGGCCTCCGACCGCACCTGGCCGCCGGGAGATCGCCCTTCGCAGCCACCGCTGTATCCACACGACCGCCCACATGTTCCGTCGCCCGATCCCGCAGCCAGATGCCGGCCATGCCTAGGGCCTCCCTACACCGCGGCAGCGTCTGGAACACCGGCCACACCAGTCCGCGCCAGCAAATCGCCGACCGACATGTCGGAACCACCGGTGCCGACACTGCCCTGATCCCGGCCATCGAACAGCGCATCATCACTACCCACACTGCCCCCGGAGACACCGTCTGTGCCCCCAATCCTGGGCCGGGCCTGGTCCTCACGAAGGCAGTCCGCGCCGACCGCCACGCCGTCGGACTCACCACCCCAACCGCGGTGGGAATCAGCGATGGAGGCTGTCCCATCGCCGAAACCTGGTAAGCCCAAAAATCGCTACCCGCGCCGACGAGAGCCTCGAAAACACGGACATTCACGGTCAGCCGACCGTGTTTGCGGCTCATCTTGATGTTCTGGTTTTTTAGCTTCCGATGAACGCGTCTTGTGAAGATGCTCGTGAACAAGGTATCTCGTGACAAATCAATACTATCGCGATGGGACTACCGAACTGACCGTTGTAGACGCACCTCAGCTGATGAAGTAATTTCAAGCAAGTCCGGTTGATTGCGTGATTGCGTGATTGCCTCGCCTCTCCGCCATGGGCCTTGTGTGATCACGGCACCGACGAGCTGGATTGACCGAAATTCGGTGCTCGTGGACGCGATTCTTAGCACGTTAAAACTCATGGCGCGTACCCCGTGGCTCGGGCAGGAATCCTGGAGATGTTTGGTTGGTCTCGACTAGTCCACTGCCTGATACGTATTGCGCAGTTTTCCCAGTCGACATCTGGCAACGCGACAACGGTGTCGGATGTCCGGGTGGCGGAATCGTGCTCGATCCTTTTCTGGAGTGGCAACGATGGGCGTCGCCACCTGCGGCCTCGGATGTCATTGTCTAGGGATCGACCGCCGAGTCGACTGTCGTAAGTCTTCTTGCGTCGCCGAGCGCGACATGTGCGCTGGAAGAGGATGGAGGGGTTCGCAGGATGAATCGCGGTAGCCGTGCCCCGCTGCAAGTCCCGGGGGTGGACGGAGGACTCGGGATAAGCGTCGAGGCTGAGACCGTCGCTGACCAGGTCGTGGGGGCAGTAGTTCCTACCAAACGAAGGCTCGGTAGGGGAGGGGAGAAGCCGCGGGCGCTTCCGTTCGCGGAAAAACAGGCCCTGCTTCGAGACGGGTCGATGCATTACCGGATTGCCGCTGTGGACCACCGCGGTCGAACGGCGGAGTCGTCGCTCATGCGAGTTCTGGGATGGATTCCCGGCGATCGTGTCGACGTCGCAATGACGTCAGGCGTCGTCGTCGTTCGTCGTAACCGCTACGGGGCATTCAGGCTGACACGCAGAGGTCACCTGCAGCTTCCTCTCGCTGTGCGCCGATGGTGCGGCGTGAGCCCAGGCGATCGGGTTTTGCTTGCTGCTGCGCCCGATTTGGGGCTACTGGTCGTGCACACGATGTCGGTGCTGGATGGCATGGTCGTCGCCTATCACACGACGCTGGCCAGACGTGATCAATCATGAGGGACCGGGGTAATCACACAGGTTCGGTGCCTTGCGGGGCATCCGAGATCGAGGCGGCGCGGCTGTTGTTGGCGCGCATGGGAATAAGTGCAGCGGACCTCCTCTCCGAGGCACCCCGGGCTGAACCTCTGCCAACCTTCGCGGAGTACGTACCGAAGGTGGCCAACACAGTCAGGGACGGGACCCGACGCGCATACGGTCCGTACTGGAATCGGATCATGGACGTCTGGGGAGGACGTCGGCTGGATGAGCCAACGGCGATTGAGGTCAAGTACCTGGCCGGGCAGGCCAGACGTCACGCCATGGTCCGGCGAAACAGTCGAGGCGGGCGAAGTGCAGCCGAGCATCTGATCTCGGCGCTGCGCTGCATCTACCACCACGCGGTGGCTGACGAGTTGATGCGGGAAGAGAACAATCCAGCACTCCGGGTGTCCAAACCACGGCGCCTTCCCAGCACGCGGCACGCCCTGTCCGATTCCCGCCTACGCGAGCTGAATCAGATAGCTGCGCGGACCGGGAATGATCCTGTACTGGATTGCCTACTACTGCGGTTGCATACGGAGACGGCCTGTCGTCGAGGCGGTGCGCTTGCGTTGCGCCCGGAAGACCTCGACCGAGAGCAATGCCTGATCCTGCTGCGGGAAAAGGGAGGCACGCAGCGGTGGCAGCCGGTGTCGCCTACCCTGATGGGCTGCCTGCAGGAGCACGTTGAGCAGCGTGGTGTGGGAGATTCCGCCTCGCAGCTGCTGCGATATCGGGGCGGAGGGACGATTACGTCCCGCCGCTACGACTACCTGTGGTCACGATTGCGGAAGCACTTGGCGTGGGTACGGACTCAACAGGTCAGCACCCACTGGCTACGTCACACCACGCTGACGTGGGTTGAACGCAACTTTGGATACGCAGTCGCCCGAGCTTATGCCGGGCACAACGACAGCAGCAGTGCCGGAGTGACCGCCACCTACATCCGCGCAGATATCGTCGAGGTCGCGACTGCGCTCGCGGCCTTGACAGACGAGAAACACCCACTAGCAGCTATTACGTAGTGCGGGAACTGGCCATCTTTGTTACCAGAGCGAGTGCCTGGAATATCGCCTTCCGAGGTAGGCCTGCTCCGATTCAGTGAAATTTCTCGAATCTGACTTCTGGGCGATCGCGGTGCGTGGGGTTCGTTGATCCGTCTCGGTGATCTTCGAACCGCATTCCTGTGAATCGCCCGAAGATCCCCAGAGGGTGTGCTTCGATACGGACTCGTCATCAGCATGGGGAGTGAACAGGTGGATCTTCCAGTGAACATGGACGCCGTGGTCGATGACGCCGCACAGACGTTCGTTCAGACGTTGGCGACTACGACCGGGAAACAGGTTGTGTCCTGGGTAGCGAACTTGTGGCGCCGTAAGCGAAACAACGATGTCAGCGGCATCGCCGAGAGCGCCGAGCAGGATTCAGCGCAGCTGAACGGCGCGGACGGGCCAGTACGTGACGCGTTGTCGCAAGCTTTCCAGCGAAAATGGTCGGATCAGTTGCGTGATCTGATTCGAGAGGATCCCGCTATCGTGGCCGAGTTGATCGAAGTCACCAAACGCCTTCGTGAACACGTCGCAAGCGAGGCCGTTTCGAATCCGGTCCAGATCGGGTTGAACAGCGGATCAGGCGACTTCTACCAGGCGACAAACCAGACGATTAACAAGGGACAGTCATAGATCATGGTTGAACCACAGTCGGGCGTGTTGCGTAGTCTCGCGATCAATAATGGTCCCGGGGACTTCTACGTCGCTGAAAACCAGCACATCTACCAGGGTCTGGTGCTCACCAGTAGCCCGGTTCCTGCTGACTACCTAGATGCGGCTCGCGAAGCGTTCGCTCCTGTAGACAAACTTGATGAAGCACGGAAAGCGTTGACGCAGGGGCCGCTGGCGGTGCTTGTAGGCGAGCACCATACCGGGAGACGCACGGCGGCGACACACCTTCTGCAGAAAACCTCTGCAGATCTGAGCACAGGGATGCAGTCTACGAACGTGCGTCAGGTGCATGAGTTCACGCTCGACTGGCCCTCACCTGACACACGTCTCTTGGCGTTCGCGCAAGGTGTCGATCACATTCTCGACCTAAGCGACGAAGACGAGGAGATCAACCCGGGGTTCGTCCGGGCGCTTGCTGCTCTAACCAGTACCTTGACGCACCGTCAGGCGCGGCTGGTGGTGCTCGTGACAGAGGAGCTCTGGTCTGATCCTTCCGGCGCGGTGGCGCCTACCTTTCGCCTGGGGAGACCAAACGCGCGTGAAGTCCTCTCGCGTCATGTCCAGCTGCTCACCACTGATGAGACACGCCGCCGCTCGATTTTGCAGACGCCGATCAGCGATGCTGTCACCGGACTGACGCGGCCGGCCGAGGCAGTCGAGTTGGCCCGAATCGCAGCTACGGCCCACGGGCCCGAACAACTGAACAAGGAAGTAGAACGTGTCACTTCGTGGCCATCGTTCCTGCGCACGCACCTTGACCAGCAGCCTGGGGAAGCACGTGACCGTGACGCCGTTGCCGACACCAAGTTGTTGTTGGTTGCTGCAGCGGTGTGCGAAGGACACTCGACCGGTGCAGTATATTCGGCTTATGATTTGCTGCTAGAGAATATTGGCATACCGCATGACCCATTCCGGGCGCTCATAGCTCCTGGGTTCACTAGGCGACTCGAGCTTCTCGAGGCAAATGTCAACGCGGATCGTGTGAGTCTGACGGCGGTGCGACCTGGAGTCGGGACCGCCGTACTCCGCCACTTCTGGCGCGAGTTCCCGCCGTTGCGAGAACAGGTTCTGAGCTGGCTGGGCAAAGTCATCGGCTTACCTGGCTGGGACACGAAGAGCGTCACCCGTGTCGCCGCATTGCTCGTAGCGATGGCTGTCGAAGCAGGATGTACGTTGGTACTTGACGCGGCGGGCAAGTGGTCGAACGGAAACAAACGCCAGCAAGAGCTTGCGTTCGCGATTCTTACAGCTGGGCTGAAGGAAGACGACCTGAGATCGAGCACGCTCGCTGAACTTCGCGACTGGGCGAAATCATCTTCGTCCTCTCAACAGCAGCTTGTTGCTAAAATGTGCCGCGGCGGTGTCATTCATCCGCAACGAGCACTCATTCGCCTGAAATGGATTCTTGACGCGCCAGCCGATGCGAACAGCGCTCGTGAGGCCGGCGAAAGCTTGCGTATGCTGGCCTCCGAAAGCATCAATGCCACGGGCATCGTGCTCACCGCGATTCAGTCGTGGATGCTCCGGTGGCCCGCTGCGGCGGAACGAGGATTTATTCATCTCCTCGCCACGGCAGAAGGTGTCAACCTGGCAGAAAAGTTGCTCGAACATGCGGATACTGAGCCCGCTCTCCGTGAAGCGCTTGTTGCTTGCTGGACTCAGGCATGGGCATCGCCCCATGTCGGCGACGATATAGTCGAAGGTCTTTCAGTCTGGGGCTCTGCGATCGACAACGGTCCGCTCGACTCACGAGCCGAAGACTTGCTCGTCGAGGCACTCACGCGCCACCTCAGGGCCACCAAATCCCTCGAGGCTGTGGTGGCATCACCCGGCCGCCCAGGGCCAGGGCGAAACACCGCTCACTTCCGGATCATTAGGCGTGCCATCGACGCGTTCCTAGGTGGGAGCAATCCGCCACCTGAGAACCAAGCCATCGTCGAACACAATCATGCCCTTCCGTCTCACATGGCGGACGACTAGCGGACATCTCCGTGACTTTACTCAGGCGTGAAAGTGTTGAACACCGCATGCGGTTCAAAACCGTATTGCCAAGCAGCCATGGCGGGCTCGGCTTCACTGCGATTCTCGCTGTAAGTTGGAAAGCCGGTCGGCAAATTGGTTCTGTTGGGACTGAATTCCGACGCGAGGTCGTGGCGATGATCCGTGCTTCGGTGCGAACCCAAGCGGCTGAAACAACGCGTCAATGCGGTCTGCTGGACCCTGCTTCGGCGCGAGACCTGCTCGTTGCGAAACTCAGTGCTCGTCAAAGTGTTAGTCAGTATACTGGAATTCAGTGGAGGCTCGTTCGGGTACGCCTGCGTGTGGGTAAATCCGACCGCGCCCGCGCGGTCGAGCAGGACCATGCTTTGGCTAACGAACGTGCCCGCCTTGGCCGAGACCGGGCCAGGTTGGACGCGATGTCCGCTATTATCCGAGATCCGGTCAAGCTCTGTGCCTGGTGGCTGCGTCTAGCGCCGAGCGCTGAATCCCTGACCAAAGAGCAGATTAAAAACCTCGTGGAGGTTGCGCGAGAAATCGCAGCAGTGCCGCCCGCTGCGGGATCTCGTCCTTCCGCGGATTGGCTGGTGGAGTTCGCGGCATGGTTCTGGTCCGATCTCGATAAAGTTCAGCAGACCTTGTTCATGGAGAAGATTGGAGAAACTGCGAGACTGGTTGGTGGATCAAAATGGTTCGATCGAATCGATTCTATCCGGGAATCGATTGTTGAGGAGGGTTCGAAGGTGGAAACATAGATCTCCGATCTGTGGGAACCCTTGCATCAGCAAAAGTGATGGTCGATCTGCGGTCCAGTAAGGATGAGTCGCCGAGTACCAAGACGTCGGCTCCGACCTGTACGTTGGCCGGCATCATTACTAGGGCTCTGCTGAATGGTCGTGCTTTCCACCAAGAGCATCTGATCACACCCCGCTGGCAGTGGGCATCCAGCGGGGCGTGATCAGTGAGCAGTCGAACTGCTACGGCTGTTTCCGGAGGAGACCACTGATGGTTTGCTTCGGCCGGTTGTGTGTCAGGCGATCCATGTCCGGGCAGGTCGTGCAGACCTGGGGCAACACGTAGCCACGCTTGCGGGCATCATGCATCGCCTCCCCAGGCCGGGGGCGTGCCAGCTGCCAACGGGTGGGGCTCACCGGTGAATGCCGCGAGGGCGGCCGCGACCTCCTCGAGGTTTGCGCGGACGTAGGTCGTTGTCGTGCCTGTGTCTCCGCTGCTGTCGGTGTGGCCGGCGAAGGCCCGGGCGACCGCGTAGCTGAAGTTGCGTTCCACCCAGGTCAGCGTCGTATGCCGTAGCCAGTGGATGCTGATCTGCTGAGTGGCCACCCACGGTAGGTGTTTGCCGAGGCGAGCCCATAGGTGGTCGTAGCGTCGACGCGTGATTGGTCGGCCGGTGCGGTACCGCAGCAGTTGCCCGCCTTCGACAGCTGCGCCTCGCTCTTCGGCGTGTGCTTGGAGGTGGTGCATCAGAGTGGGGGAGACGGGCTGCCAGCGCACCGTGTCGCCTTTCTCCAGCAGCGAGATCAGACATTGCTCCGGGTCAAGATCCTGCGGCCTCAAGGAGAGGGCGCCGCCTCGGCGGCAGGCGGTCTCGGTGTGCAGTCGCAGCAGGAGGGTGTCCAATGCCGGGTCGTTACCGGTGCTGGCCGCGACCTGGTTGATCTCTTCCAGGCCTGAATCGGGCAGGCCTCGTCGGGTGCTGGGCAGGCGGCGGGGTTTGGGGACCCTGCGTGCGGGGTTGTCCGACTCGGCGATGATTTCGTCGGCGACGGCGTGGTTGTAGAGGCAGCGCATCGCCGCGATCAGGTGCTCTGCGGAGCTGCGGCCGCCGCGGGCGTTGCGGCGGGTGAGCGCATGGGTCCGGATGTGCTCGGCCAGTTGCTTGATCTCCAGCGCCGTGGGTTCGTCCAGTCGCCGCTGCCCCCAGTGCTTCTCGATCCGGTTCCAGTACGAGGAGTAGACCCGGCGGGTGCCTGGGGAGACCGCCGCCGACACCTTCGGGATGTACTCGGCGAACGTCGGCGCCGGCGTCCCGCGTTCGGCGGCGCCGAGCAGATCCGCCGGTGTGACTCCCATCCGCTCCAGCACCAACCGTGCGGCCTCCACTTCGGCCGCTCCCGGGCGTCCTTCGCCACCGGTGGTCATGACGCCTCACCTCCGCCCGCGGAGGCACGGAACGCCATGACCATCGTGTCGAGGGCACTCATCGTGTAGACCACGAGCACGCCGTGATCGGGCGCCGTGGCCAGCAGTACGCGATCACCTGCCTGCAGGCCGCACCACCGTCGCGCGGTGACCGGGATCGGGAGGTGACTTCGCCGGGCGAGACTGAACACCCCGCCGGAGTCCGGCTGAACCGCGATCGCCGTGTTAGAGATCAGGCCGAACTGCAGCCGCTCACCCGGGCCCCAGCCGAGGGCATGGATCACCGACCGCTCTGCGACCCGTCCTCGTTCGTCGATGGCGGCGATCCGGTAGAGCATGGTCGTCTCACCGGGCAACGCCGCCAAGCGCGTGATCGACATCGCTCTGCGGACACTGTTCTCCGACTGCGAGGCCCGGGGCGTCGATCGGGGTACGACGGCGGGCACAAACGCCTCAACCACGGCCACCACCCCCGACCGAGCAGAGGTAGTCAGAAAGCACGAGAAGACGGCGGGCGCACTGCGCCACACCGTCTTCTCGGCTGAAAAACCACTCGTATTCTTGTGGGAGGGATCCCACCCACTGGTGTCCGAGGGGGGACTTGAACCCCCACGCCCTTAAACGGGCACTAGCACCTCAAGCTAGCGCGTCTGCCATTCCGCCACTCGGACATCTCGGGCTCGCCCTCTTTGGTGGGGCGTTCCCGCTGTGTTGTGTACATAGATTAGCCCATGGTCATCTGGGGTGAAACGGCACCCCCCTCTAAGCCGCTCGGGTGATAGAAATGCCTGGTGAGCGAGCACAGCGGTATGTCCGGTACTGATCATGACGCGGGGTTGCGGCTGGCGGAGGAGGAAGTTGTCGGCCTCGCCAGCGACTTGATCCGCATCGACACCACCAACACCGGTGATCCTGAGACGCTCGTGGGGGAGCGGGCTGCCGCCGAGTTCGTGGCGGCCAAGCTCAGCGAGGTTGGGTACGAGGTCACCTACGTCGAGTCCGGCGACCACCCCGGGCGCGGCAACGTCATCGCGCGGCTGCCCGGTGCCGACTCCAGCCGGGGCGGGTTGCTGGTGCACGGGCACCTGGACGTCGTGCCCGCCGATCCTGCCGAGTGGTCCGTGCACCCCTTCTCTGGGACCGTTCAGGACGGGTACGTGTGGGGGCGGGGTGCGGTCGACATGAAGGACATGGTCGCCATGAGCCTCGCGATCGCGCGGCGGTTCAAGCGGGACGGCATCGTTCCGCCCCGCGACATCGTCTTCGCGTTCCTCGCCGACGAGGAGGCGGGGAGCTTCCACGGGGCGCAGTGGCTGGTCGACCACCGGCCCGAGCTGTTCGAAGGCTGCACCGAGGCCATCAGCGAGGTCGGCGGGTTCTCCGTCACGCTCAAGGACGGCGTGCGCGCTTATCTGGTCCAGAGCGCTGAGAAGGGGATCCGCTGGCTGAAGCTGCGGGTTCGGGCGCGGGCCGGGCACGGGTCGATGGTGCACGACGACAACGCCGTGACCAGGCTCTCCGAGGCCGTCGCCAAGCTCGGCAACCACCGGTTCCCGCTGGTGCTGACTGACTCGGTGCAGGAGTTCCTCGCCGGCGTCACCGAGATCACCGGGTGGGACTTCCCGGACGACGACGTCGAGGGCGCGGTCGCCAAGCTCGGCAACCTGTCGCGGATGGTCGGTGCCACGCTGCGCGACACCGCCAATCCGACGATGCTTACCGCCGGGTACAAGCACAACGTCATCCCGTCGGTCGCCGAGGCCGCCGTGGACTGCCGGATCCTGCCGGGCCGAGAGGAGGCCTTCGACCGGGAGCTGGCCGAGCTGCTCGGCCCCGACGTGGAGCGCGAGTGGGTCGGGTTGCCACCGGTCGAGACCAAGTTCGAGGGGCGGATCGTGGACGCCATGAGCGCGTCGCTGATCGCCGAGGACCCGGGAGCCAAGGCGCTGCCGTACATGATGTCCGGGGGCACCGACGCCAAGTCGTTCAGCCGCCTGGGCATGAGCTGCTACGGGTTCGCCCCGCTGAAGCTGCCGGCCGATCTCGACTTCAGCTCGCTGTTCCACGGCGTCGACGAGCGGGTGCCGGTGGATGCGCTGAAGTTCGGCGTGCGGGTGCTGGACCGGTTCATCCGCAACAGCTGAGTGTCGGTGGTGTCTGGTTTCATCTACCCGAGATGATCATCGGGGAGGTGCGGCGTGGACTTGGCGCGCTTGATCGAGATCTACCTGGAGCACCTGCAGGCCCGCAAGCTCGCGGCGAACTCGCTGCGCGCCTACCGCCGCGACCTGGAGACGGTGGCTGGTGAGCTGGTCGAGCTCACCAGTGCCGCCGCAGACCAGTTGCCGGTGGAGCGGGTCGACGCCTCCGTGCTGCGTTCGGCGTTCGCCCGGTTCGCCGGCGCGCGGTCGGCTTCGTCGGTGACCCGGGCGTGGTCGACGTGGAACGGGTTCTTCGGATTCCTGGTGGTCGAGGGTGCGGTGTCCGGCAACCCGATGCAGGTGGTGCCCAAGCCGCGCAACGCGCCCTCGACTCCGAAGCCCCTGCAGGGCGAGGACACGCCCGAGCGGCTGCTGCGCACGGTCGCCTCGGGTGCCCGGCGGGCGCGCAACCCGTGGCCGGAGCGCGATCTCGCGGTGCTGGCCACGCTGCTGTGCACCGGGGTGCGCTCGGCGGAGCTGCTCGAGCTGACCGTGGGATCGCTGGCCGGGCGCAGCGGCGATCGGCGGCTGCACGTGCACGGCAAGGGCGGCAAGAACCGGTCGATTCCGATCGAGGACTCCCTGGACGTGCTGATCCAGAACTACCTGCGATCGCGGCGGGAGCGGTTCGGTGAGCGGCTGCCCGGCGGCGAGCCGCTGTTCGTCGACCACCGCGGCGAGCGGCTTCAGCGCGGCGGGTTGCAGTACTTGGTGCGGCAGTCGCTGCGGGCGGCCGGGGTGTCCGACCGGGTGCAGCCAGGCGCGATGGTGCACGCACTGCGGCACACCTTCGCCACCAGGCTCGCCGAGGACGGGGCCAACGCCGCCGAGATCGCCAAGCTGCTCGGGCATTCGTCGATCAACTCCAGCCAGACCTACATCGACGTGACCGCCCGCGAACAGCGGATGTCGGTCCGGGCCAACCGGACCCTGCACGTCCTCGGCGAACTCTCCGGCGGATAGGGCGCGCCTTCGGCACGGAGCCGGGTGAAGGGTCCTGATGTTCGAGCAGGTCGGTTTCGAACCGGCAGGGTGCGAAGTTGGCGCTGTCCTACCAGCTTCTTTGGAAGTGCGGGGCTCAGAACCATTCGGACTGCCGTCCCGGGGCGTCGGTTTCAGTGTCCTCGGATCCGATGGCCCGAGAAGTCGGCACGTGTTGGCGAGCACCCGGTTCCGCTCACCAGGTCACCGGGAGTTCGATCAGCCCACCTGCGAGGGATTTCGATGCAGCTCCAGCTGGCCGGGCGGGACGGCCAGTCGCATCGTGGGGAAGCGGGTGACCAGGCGGCTGAACACCGCGTGCAGTTCGATGCGGGCCAGCGGAGCACCCATGCAGTACCGCGGGCCGTGGCCGAAGGCCAAGTGACCGACCGCTTCTCGCGCGATGTCGAAGGAATCGGGATCGGCGAAGACTGCCCTGTCGCGGTTGGCTGCACCCGGGTGGAGCAGGACGAGGTCTCCTGTGTGCACGGTGACGCCGTCCAGCATCCCCGCGCTGCTGCTCGCCGCGAGCGAGGACCTTGACGGGTTCCGGCTGCTGTTCCACCACGCAGCACGGGAACCGGAATTCCGCGACGTCACCGACTCGATCCGAATCGCTTCCACCGAGATCGCGGAGCGCCACCTCAGTGGAACGATCCCGGAAGGGCCGTGGCAGGACTGGGCGGCGAGGCTGGTCCCCACCGTCGCCCTCGAAGCCGTCATCGCTTGGCTCGACGCGGGCCAACCCGACCCCGACGACGCGGCCGACCGCATCTCCCGGGCGATCGACGCCGTGATCCTGGCTGCCCGATCCCGCTGAACCCGGCACCGACCCCTGAGAGCGGTAGGTGGTCGGGGTGACCATGGCGGTCTTCGACTCGGAATGACCTCGTTCCCGGTCCCGAACTCCCCCTGGACGCGTCACAAGAGCGCAAGGGGTGAAGGCGTGGTGCTGTTCGTCAGGCGGTGTAGCCCATGGGTTTGATGAGGAGAGACTGAACGCCCTCGGTCCGGAACCTGAAGAACACACCTGACCTGCGGATTCGACCGGCAGGAAGGCTGAAATCGCACCAGCCACCCGGACAGCTCGCGTGAAGATCGACCCATTAGCCTTGTCCGAGAAGATCGCGGCCCGACGGGCACCGAAGTCATCACTTCGTCGCTGCCCCCACCCGCGCGTGGATCACGCGTGCCCAGTGGGGGTTGGAAGTGGCGCTGGTTCGTCGGAGCGCGGCGGAGCTGCTCGACGAGGCGAAAGCTGATCGGTTGCACCTGCTGCTCAACGAGCAGGCCAAGTTCCAACTCGAAGCCCGGGTGGGAATCTCCGAGGTGCGGTCCTGGCAGCGGAGCCTTCCGGTGCTGCTCGCCGATCTCGCCGATGCCGGGTTGGAGCACGTCGAAGTGCTCCTGGAGCACAAGCTCCCGCACAGCCCACGGCGGGTCGACGCCGTCCTGTGCGGAACGCACCCCAAAACTGGTGAACCCAGCTACGTGCTCGTCGAGTTGAAGCAGTGGTCCCAGGTCGAAGAGGCGCTCGGCGATCTCGTCCACGTCTCCGCCTACGGCGAGAACCCCGTTCTGCACCCGGTCGAACAGGTCCGCCGCTACTGCGAGTACCTCGTCGACTCGACTCCCGCGCTCGCCACGCGGCCCCGGTCCGTCTACGGCATCGCCTACCTGCACAACGCGCGCAACGGCAGCGTCGCCGCGCTGCGTGACCATGTGCTGAGCGATTACGGTCGGCTGTTCACCCTCGACGACCGCGGGAAGCTCGTCGATCACCTGCAGTCCGTGCTCGATCGGACCGGCGGCCGCGACGACGCGCGGGATGCCGCTGAGGAGTTCCTGAACTTCCACCATGCTCCGTCCAAGCCGCTGCTCAACCTCGCGGCCAAGGAGATCCAGGAGCGCGAGCAGTTCGTGCTGCTCGATGAGCAGGGGGTCGCTTTCGAGACGGTCATGCAGGCGGTGCGCAAGGCTCGCGCCGCTGATGCCCGGACCGCTGTGATCGTGCTCGGCGGCCCTGGTTCCGGTAAGAGCGCCATCGCGCTCAGCCTCGTCGGCGAACTCGCCCGGCAGGGCCGCACCGTGCATCACGCCACGGGATCCAGCGCCTTCACCCGCACGCTGCGCAAGATCGCGGGACGCCGGAACACCCGGGTGCAGGGCCTGTTCAAGTACTTCAACAACTACGTCAGCTCCGAGCCCCGCGAGCTTGACGTGCTGATCTGCGACGAAGCCCACCGCATCCGCGAAACCAGCGTCAACCGCTACACCAAGAAGGACGTCCGCGACGCCGCCGGACGCCAGATCGACGAGCTGATCGACGTCGCGTCCGTGCCGGTGTTCCTCCTCGACGAAAACCAGATCGTGCGTCCCGGAGAAATGGGATCACTGGAGGAGATCACCACCTCGGCGAAGTCGCGGGGATGCGAAGTCGAGGTGGTGCGCCTGGACGGCCAGTTCCGCTGCGGCGGTTCCGAGGCGTTCGACATCTGGGTGTCGCGGCTTCTGGGACTCCAGCAGGCCGCACCCGCGGAGTGGAGCCAGCTCGCCTCGCCCGTCGACGACGACTTCGTCGTCACCAGCGCGGCTTCTCCGCAGGCGATGGAAGCGTGGCTGCTGGCTCAGCAGTCGGCTCACGGTGGCACCGCCCGCATCGCCGCGGGTTATTGCTGGCCGTGGAGCGATCCAGTCAAGACGGCCGAGGGCAAGAGCCTCGTCGACGACCTCGTCATCGAGGACTGGCAGCGGCCCTGGAACGCCAAACCCGACAAGCGCGTCCCGGACGCGCCCGAGTCCTACTTCTGGGCTTCCGACGAGCGCGGATTCGGCCAGGTCGGGTGCATCTACACCGCCCAGGGATTCGAGTACGACTGGGCCGGCGTGATCATCGGGCCTGATTTCGTGCGCCGGGACGGGCAGTGGGTCGCTCGGCGCGGCCACTCGCACGACCCCGCCGTTCGCAAGGCCGACGACCTGCACTTCGCCGGGCTCATCCGCAACACCTACAAGGTCCTGCTCACGCGGGGGATGAGCGGGGTCTGCGTGTATTCGCCGGACGCGGAGACGCAGGAGTTCTTGGAGCAGGTGACGCGCTGAGCTGGGAGGCGCTGAAGGCCCCGCCGGGGAGCAGTTCAGGGATTCGGCGGGGCCTTCAGGATGGGGGAGCGTTAGGCGGTGTAGCCCTTGGGTTTGATCAGGGATGCCATCTGGTCGAGGCTGAGCCAGTAGTCCTCGATGCCGCTGAAGCGGGCCGGGTCGGCGATGTGGACCGTCTTGTTCTCGGCGTCGTAGCCGGCGATCGCCACGTAGTGGTAGATCGTCTCGCTCGACGGGTAGCCGGGCGGCTGGTTGCCGGGGGCCGCCACGATGTTGGCCACCATGGCCTTGCCGTCGTTGACGTTGCGGACGACGTCCGACCACAGCTGGTCGGTCATCTCCGGGGTCAGCGCGCGGTCGCTCCAGTCGCGGGCCACGTAGCTGGTGCCGGTGCCGGCCAGTTGCTTGTTCATCCCGTCGACGACCTGGTGGATGGTGTCGGTGCCGTTCTCGGTGGTGCCGAGTTCAGCGGCCAGCGCACCCTGGTCCGGCAGGTTGTCGGTCCTGCTGGACAGCGCGATGCGCGTTGCGGTCGGGCCGCACCAGTAACCGGTCTGCTGCGCCTGGTAGTCCACGTCTAGGGACTTGCTGACCGGCACCGCCTCCTTCGGAGCGGGGTGCTCCTCGGGGGCCGGGGCCGCCGGGGCGGGCGGGGTTTGCGGAGCCGGGGGAGCAGCCTGGATCGGGGGCACAGCCGGGGCTTCCGCCGCGAGGGCGGCCGGAGCCTGGGCCTGGGCCGGGATCTCGTTGTCGACGGCCCGGATGTGGGCGGTCGTGGGCTCCGGGTCTGTGCCCGTCGCCATCGACTGGCCGACCAGCACGAGGGTGCCGCCGGCGACGACCACCGGGAGGACCTTGGCGGACACCCGGCGGGCCCGGGAGCCGTTCGCGTTCAGGCCGAACTTGTCAACGAGTGCGCGGACCGAAGCCTTCGGGGTGTGGCCGCCCGCGTTGTCCTGCTTCTGCACGTAAGCCCTTCCACGTCGGGGAAGATCCGGTGGCCACCGTCGGGGGCGGGAGTGCCTCGCGGGGACGAGGCGTCGTGACCGGATCGTGATTTCGCAGCCGTCAGAAACGTAGCCAAGAGTCATCGACTCTTCAATGATTCACCTGATCAGTTAGCTGAAAAAGCCTTGACGGCGACGCTGAGTAACCAATCGTGTTGATCGAGGGGATCCATCCGCAGCGGCTGGATCCGAAGCTGATCGCCGCGTCTGCCGGGGGTGCCGTTTGCGCTGGTGAGGAGTGCGCGAACTCGATTGCCCGGTGAAGATCGACCGGACCTGCCGGTGGAGCCTCGGATCGAGATCGGCTGACCGGCGATCATGCACCGCGAAGATCGGCAAAGCGCCGTCGTGACCCTGGGCACAAGGTTGCGGAACGATCGAAGAACCCGCGTCGTTCTGCTCCCGGAACACTTCCGGGTGGGGTGCGGCCGATAGACTGGAAGCACGTTTTGATCTCCGAGGCGGGCGGTGACCGGTGACCATTGATGCGTTGGACGTCGCCGCGCTGTTCCACGAGAGCCGCCGCGAGTCCGCACCCGCGTACCGCCGCCTCAAGGACGTGATCATCGAGCAGGTCGGCACCGGGCGCTGGGCCGAGGGGGCGTTGCTGCCCTCCGAGAGTCAGTTGGTCAACGCCTTGGGGCTGTCGCGGATGACCATCAACCGGGCGCTGCGCGAGCTGAGCGTGGAAGGTCTCGTCGTCCGGCTGGCCGGAGTGGGGACATTCGTCGCCGAGCGCAAGAGCAGCTCGGCGCTGTACGAGGTGCGCAACATAGCCGACGAGGTCCAGCGGCGCGGGCGCCGACATCGGACCGAGGTCGTGCTGCTGCGGGAGGAACCTGCCGATCTGCGCATGCATCGCCTGTTCGGGATCACCGAGGGGCGACCGGTCTTCCACTCGATCGTCGTGCACTTCGAGGACGGTGTTGCGATCCAGCTCGAGGACCGCCACGTCAACCCCGAGCTCGCCCCGGACTACCTCGACCAGGACTTCTCGGTGCAGACGCCGAACAGCTACCTGTCGCAGATCGCGCCGCTGGGCAAGGGTGAGCACGTCGTGGAGGCGGTGCTGGGCAGCGCGGAGGACTGCGCGCGGCTGGGCATCGGGGAGTTCGAGCCGTGCTTGCTGATCCACCGGCGCACGTGGTCGGAGGGCCGCCTCGTCAGCACTGCGCGGCTGTTGCATCCTGGATCGCGGTTCCGCCTCGAAGGCACCTTCGACGCGACCTGAGATCGCTCAAAACCCCTTTTGCCAGCTGGATTGTTCGTGTTCGTCATCGAGTGGGCGTTGTGCGCCAGCTGATTTCGAACCAACCTCTTGACGAAATGTATATACAGCACTATACATATCGCACCGCCTTCGATTGTGCGCGCAAGCACAGTCCGGCGGCCCCGAACCGAGCGGTTCACCACCCCGGTCGCAACACAGGGAACGACGTGGTTCCCGCAGGGAGGAACTAGGTGAGAAAAGGCGCGGCGGCCCTGAGTCGAGGCCTCACGGCACGGCACATCCGCTTCATCGCTCTCGGCTCGGCCATCGGGACCGGTCTCTTCTACGGATCGTCGGACGCGATCAACACGGCAGGCCCTTCGGTGCTGTTCGCCTATCTGATCGGCGGCGCCGTGGTCTTCATCGTGCTCCGGGCGCTCGGCGAGATGGCCGTGGCCGACCCGGTGCCCGGCTCGTTCGGCGAGTACGCGACTCGGCACCTCGGACGCCTGCCGGGCTTCATCACCGGCTGGACCTACACGTTCGAGATGATCATCGTCTGCATCGCGGACGTCACCGCGCTGGCGGTCTACATGGGCTTCTGGTTCCCCGACGTACCTCGGTGGACCTGGGTGCTGGCCACGCTGTTCCTCCTCGCTGCTGTGAACCTGCTCAGCGTCAAGGCGTTCGGCGAGCTCGAGTTCTGGTTCTCGGTGATCAAGGTCGTCGCCATCGTCGCGATGATCGTCGGCGGTATCGCCGTGCTGGTCTTCGGCTTCACCGCCGGTGGCGGCCACGCCGAGCCCGCGGTGAGCAACCTCTGGTCCAACGGCGGGATGTTCCCCAACGGCATCGGAGGCTTCCTGATGTCCTTCGCCGTGGTGATGTTCGCCTTCGGCGGCACCGAGATCATCGGCGTCACCGCCGGTGAGGCCGAGGACCCGGCGAAGACCATCCCGCGCGCGGTCAACACCGTGCCGGTCCGAGTCCTGCTGTTCTACGTGCTGGCCCTGGGCGTGATCATGTCGATCACCCCGTGGCAGCAGATCACCGGCGAGGGCAGCCCGTTCGTGGAGATCTTCCAGAGCCTCGGCATGAACTCCGCGGCGACGGTGCTCAACATCGTGGTCATCACCGCCGCGCTGTCGGCGATCAACAGCGACATCTTCGGTGCTGGTCGCATGCTGTTCGGCATGGCCGAGCGCGGCCAGGCCCCGGCGATCATGGGTCGCGTCTCCCGCAACGGCGTGCCGTGGATGACCGTGGTCATCATGACCGGCGCGCTGCTGATCGGCGTGGTGCTCAACTACGCCGTGCCGGAGGACATCTTCACGATCATCGCCTCCATCGCCACCTTCGCCACGGTGTGGGTGTGGCTGATGATCATGCTGTCGCACTACCAGGCCCGACGTAAGATGAGCGCGGAGGAAGTCGCGGCGCTGAAATTCCCGGCGCCGTTGTGGCCCTTCGCCCAGATCGTGGCGATCGCCTTCCTGATCTTCGTCACCGTTCTGCTGGCCTTCTCGGCGGAAACCCGCGTGGCGCTCATCGTCGGTGCGGTGTGGCTCGTGCTGCTGTCGCTCGGCTACTGGCTGGGCATCGGCCAACGGCCGGGCAACCCCGGCAGCGGTGACCCGGACGACGAGCGCGTCAACTCCGAGGTCGGGGCGAGCTGACCCGGTTGCACCCCAGTGCTCCAGCGGCGGCCGTCGATCCGGCCGCCGCTGGTTCCCAACTTCACGCGCCGCCCCCGAACCGGGCCCGCCAGCCCGGGAAGGGCGCGAAACATCCAACTCACGAGGAAAGAAGTTTGAGCATGAGCCGTACTGAAGCTGCCGTGGACACCGCTACCGTGGTCGTGGGAGTCGGCGCGGTCAGCGCGGCCGACGTCGTCCGCGTCGCCCGCGACGGCGCGCGCGTGGAGCTGTCCGCGGAGTCCAAGAAGGAGATCGCGGCCACCCGCGGCCGGATCGAGAGCCTGGCCGGGGAGCCCAAGCCGGTCTACGGCATCTCCACCGGCTTCGGTGCGCTCGCCACCCGGCACATCCCGCTGGAGCTGCGCAAGCAGCTGCAGAAGAGCCTGGTGCGCTCACACGCCGCCGGCACTGGCCCGGAGGTCGAGCGCGAGGTCGTCCGTGCCCTGATGCTGCTGCGCCTGTCCACCTTGGCCACCGGCCGCACCGGCGTCCGCCTCGAGGTTGCCGAGACCTACGCCGCGGTCCTGTCGGCCGGCATCACCCCGGTCGTCCACGAGTACGGCAGCCTGGGCTGCTCCGGTGACCTCGCGCCGCTCGCGCACATCGCGCTGGCCATGATGGGCGAGGGCACCGTCCGCGACGCCGACGGCCAGTCGAAGCCCGCCGCCGAAGCCCTCGCTGCCGCCGGGATCACCCCGGTCGAGCTGCAGGAGAAGGAAGGCCTCGCGCTGATCAACGGCACGGACGGCATGCTCGGCCAGCTCGTGCTGGCCTGCCACGACCTGCGCCAGCTGGTCAAGCTCGCCGACATCACCGCCGCGATGAGCATTGAGGGTCAGCTCGGCACCGACCGCGTTTTCGCCGCCGACCTGCAGGCACTGCGTCCGCACCCGGGCCAGGCCGCCGCCGCGTCGAACATGTCGCGCCTGCTGGCCGGTTCGGGCATCGTGGCCAGCCACGCCGGTCCGGACTGCACCCGCGTCCAGGACGCCTACTCGCTGCGCTGTTCGCCGCAGGTCGCCGGCGGCGTCCGCGACACCATCGCGCACGCCGAGTCGGTCGCGTCGGTCGAGCTCGCCAGCGCTGTGGACAACCCGGTGGTCACCCTCGACGGCCGCGTGGAGTCCAACGGCAACTTCCACGGCGCGCCCGTGGCCTACGTGCTGGACTTCCTGGCGATCGTCGCCGCGGACCTGGCCAGCATCAGCGAGCGCCGGACCGACCGGTTCCTGGACCCGGCCCGCAACCACGGCCTGACGCCGTTCCTCGCCGATGACCCGGGCGTGGACAGCGGGCACATGATCGCCCAGTACACCCAGGCCGCGATCGTCTCCGAGCTCAAGCGCCTGGCCGTCCCGGCCAGCGTCGACTCGATCCCGTCCTCGGCGATGCAGGAGGACCACGTCTCGATGGGCTGGTCCGCGGCCCGCAAGCTGCGTCGCGCCGTTGACGGCCTGACCCGCGTCCTGGCGATCGAGGCGCTGACCGCGGCTCGCGCCATCGACATGCGCAACCCGCTGACCCCGTCGGCGGCGACCGGGGCCGTGCGCGACCGCATCCGCGAGCACGTCGACGGCCCGGGCACCGACCGGCACCTGTCGCCGGAGATCGAGGCCGCCGTCGAGCTGTGCCAGAACGGGCAGCTGGTGGCCGCGGCTGAAGAGGTCGTCGGCTCGCTCGACTGAGAACCTCCAGTCGCAGCTTGATTTTTCCGAACCGAACCGGGCGGGGATCGTCGAATCCCCGTCCGGTTCGGTGCTTCTGGGAAGTTAATTCGTCCGCCTGAGGTGCTGTGTCTGACATTCAAGACAGCGGGGCAGTGCCGGGCATTGCTCCGGAGAACGTTGCGGCGACTAATGGAACGAACTGAACTCGGCGGGGCGAGGAGTGACACATGGCCGGTGGTTTGCAGGTCGAGCGGAGGTCGATCGACCCGATCCCGGAGAGCGAGCGGCACGGCAGTCCGCGCAGCCTCTTCACGTTGTGGTTCGCCAGCAACATGCAGATCACCTCGGCGGTGACCGGCGCGCTGACCGTGCTCGTGGGGCTGCATCCACTGTGGGCGCTGGTGGCTATCGCGATGGGCAACGCCATCGGCGGCGTGCCGATGGCCCTGCACGCGGCTCAGGGGCCGAAACTGGGCATCCCGCAGATGATCCAGAGCCGGGCCCAGTTCGGCGTGTACGGCGCCGTGCTGCCGCTGGTGCTCGTGGTGCTGATGTACCTCGGCTACTTCGCCAGCGGCAACGTGCTGGGCGGGCAGGCGCTTTCGGCGATCACCAACCTGCCGCTGGATCTGAGCATCGTGCTCTACGCGGCGCTGTCGGCAACGATCGCGATCGTCGGGTACCAGCTGATCCACCGCTTCGGCTGGCTGGCGTCGCTGGTGTCGGTCGTGATGTTCGTGTACCTGACCTTCCGGCTGGTCACCACGCGCGATCTCGGGCCGGTGCTGGCCAACGCGAAGCTGGACGTGCCCGCCTTCCTGCTCGCGCTGTCGCTGACCGCGTCCTGGCAGCTCACCTTCGGCCCCTACGTCGCCGACACTTCGCGGTACCTGCCCTCGAACACCTCGATCCGCGCGACGTTCTGGTGGACCTACGGCGGCACCGTGCTCGGCGCGACCTGGGCGATGTCGTTCGGCGCGCTGGCTTACGCGGTGGCGGGCACGGAGTTCAAGGGCCACGAGGTCGCCTACGTGGTGGGTCTCGGCGGCGAGGCCCTGGTGCTGCCGCTGTTGCTGGCCATCGCGTTGGGCAAGCTCACCATCAACGTGCTCAACATCTACGGCGGCTACATGACCGTGGCCACCACGATGAGCGCCTTCACCCGCAAGGCCGGGCTGTCCCCGGCGACCCGGATCGGCTACATCGCGCTCGTCGGCGTGCTGGGCGGCGTGATCGCGGTGCTGGGGCGCGGTGACTTCCTGTCGAACTTCGTGCTGTTCCTGCACTTCCTGCTCTACTTCCTGACCCCGTGGAGCGCGGTCAACCTGGTCGACTTCTACTTCCTGCGCAAGGAGAAGTACGACCTGGAGGCGATGTACGACCCCAACGGCGTCTACGGCCGCTGGTGCGCGCCGGCGCTGATCGCCTACTTCATCGGCATCGCGGTGCAGATCCCGTTCTCCAATGTGGACGGTGTATTCACCGGACCCCTGGTGGCGCTGCTCGGCGGCGCGGACATCGCGTGGCTGCTCGGCCTGGTGGTCCCGGGTGTCATCTACTGGGCCGCGATGCGCAAGCGAATCCAGGAGACGGCTCCGGCGGCCTGAGTGCCTGTTTTTGATCCTTGCTTTTGATGCGCCGCCAGGCGCATAGCCCACCCTCGGCGCTTGCACCGCCGCGGGTTCTCAGCGTTCGTCTGGCGAGCATGGCCCAGCCTGGCATACATAAGGGTGGGCACCCGCAGTCCAGGCGGGCGCTGAGGTTCCGCTACTCGCACCGCTACGCAAAATGACTTCAATACAGGTTCTGACGAGAAACGGTGCTGAGTGCTCCGCGTCCCGGCGCGGAGCACTCACTCGTCTGATGAGCGGGTGAAGAACGTGATGATGCCGGTGAGCGTGGTCGATCTCGTCGCGGAACCGTCGCTGCAGCTGGTGCCGAAGACCAGTCACTGCGCTGCCGCGGTCCGGCCCATCAGCTGGGTCTCCACCACGGAACTGCCCGATCCGGTCCCGTTCCTGCGCGGCGACGAACTCGTGCTGACCACTGGCATGTACGAGCGCACCGACGAGCAGTGGTGGGAGCTGATCGACCGGTTGGCGCGGCTGCCGATCGCGGCGCTGTGCTTCGGCACCGGGCTGGTGCACCGCGAAGTCCCGGACGTCGTCGTCCGGGCCGCCGAGGAATGCGGGCTCGCGCTGGTGGAATCACCGTGCGAGGTGCCGTTCATCCAGATCAGCCACTGGGTTGCCGACCGCATCTTCGCCGAGCAGTACGACGCGGTTCGCGCCAACGTCGCGGTGCAGGACGAACTCGTGCGCGCACTGCTCGCCGGAAACGGTCTGACCGGTCTGCTCAGCAGGCTCTACGTCCACCTCGGACGAACGCCTGTCGCAGTGGTCGGCGTGGACGGTGCGGTGCTGGCGAAATTCCCCCAGCACGCGGCAGTTCCCGACGCGGCGGTACGCCGGCCGGTCGAGATCGACCAGGTGCCGGTCGCCCAGGTGTGCGCTGACATCCCCGCGCAGTTCGAGAGCGTGCTGTCGTTCGCCGCGAACATCCTCGGACTGGAGATCGCCCGGCACCAGGCGGTGCTGACCGGGCGGCGTGAACTGCTCGGCCACGTCGTCGAGGACGTGCTGGAACACGTGATCTCCGACCGCGAGGGACGCGCTCGGTTGGCCCGCGCCCGCGTGCCGATCGGCGAGCCGAACCACGTCGTGCTGGCCACCGTCGCCGGACCTGCGGACCGGTTGCGCCGCCTGCCGTGGGCGGTGGGGCAGCTGGTGGAGCGCCGCGACGACCACCAGCCGACCGCGGTCATCGACAACAGCGCCGTGCTGATCGTGCCCGCCACCGCAGACGTCGCAGGCATCGCCACGGAGCTCCGCGACCGGCTGGCGGTGCTGGACCCGCAGGTCGGCGTTGGGGTCAGCACCGCCAGGTCAGGTGTCCCCGGGTTGCGCATCGGGCACGCCGAAGCGCGCCAGGCCAGCGCTCAGGGACCCGGGGTGCACCCGGCCGGGCCCCTGAGCGTGACCGGTCTGCTGGCCGGCAGTGTCGATCTGCCCATGAAGGAACTCGCCGAGACAACGCTGGCCCGGCTGCTGCGCTACGACGTCGAGCACGACGGTGAACTGCTCGCGACCCTGCGCGCCTACCTCGACCACGACTGCTCACCATCGGTGACTGCGAAAGCGCTGGCCGTGCACCGAAACAGCCTGCGCTACCGGCTGCAGCTGGTCGAGCAGCTCACCGGACGCGACCTCGCGCGGCTGACCGACCGGATCGAGCTGTGGTTCGCCGTGCGAGCGCTCAGCCGAGGAGCCGACGAGCCATGACGACCCGCTGGATCTCGTTGGTGCCCTCGTAGATCTGCGTGATCTTCGCGTCGCGCATCAACCGCTCGACCGGGAAGTCGCGGGTGTAGCCGTAGCCGCCGAACAGCTGCACCGCATCGGTGGCCACGCGCATCGCCGCGTCGGAGGCGAAGCACTTCGCGGCGGCACCGAAGAACGTCAGGTCCGGTGCGCCGTCGGCGCGCGCTGCGGCTGCGTAGACCAGCTGGCGAGCGGCGGTGACCTGCATGCCCATGTCGGCGAGCTTGAACTGCACGCCTTGGAAGTCCCCGATGGGACGGCCGAACTGCTTGCGCTCCTGCACGTAGCCGACCGACGCGTCCACTGCGGCCTGCCCGATCCCGACGGCCTGCGCGCCGATCGACACCCGCGTTCGGTCCAAAGTGGACAAGGCGACCCGCATGCCCTTGCCCGGCTCGCCGAGCATCCGGTCGGCCGGGATCAGGCAGTCCTCGAAGAACACCTCGCGGGTCACCGAACCGCGCAGCCCCATCTTCTTCTCCGGCGGGCCGTAGCTGATGCCCGGATCGTCGGCGTGCACCACGAACGCCGAGATCCCGCGCGACCCGGCTTCCGGATCGGTCACCGCGAACACCACGAGCAGCCCCGCGATCCCCGCCGAGGTGATCCACGTCTTCACCCCGTCCAAGCGGTATCCGTCGCCTTCCCGGACCGCCTTGCACCGCATCGCTGCGACGTCGCTACCCGCCTCGCGCTCGCTGATCGCATAGGCCATCAAAGCCTTTCCGGACGCGACCTCGGGCAGATACCGCTGCTTCTGCTCCTCGGTGCCGAACAGCAGCAGGGGAGTCACGCCCAGCTTGTTCGACGTCAGGATCGTCGACGACGATGCGCACGCCCGCGCCACCTCTTCCACGGCGATGGCCGCGGCCGTGGCGTCGGCACCGTCACCGCCGTACTGCTCGGGGATTCCGACCGCGTGCAACCCGGCGGCCACCAGCTCGTCGTAGACGTCGTGCGGGAACTCGCCGCGCTCGTCGATCTCGGCGGCGCGGGGCGCGATCTTGTCCTGGGCCATCGCGCGCACGCTCGCGCGGAAGTCCTCGTACTCGGCGGGCAGCAGGTAAGGCGTCATGGAACCTCCTCGATCGGTCTTCCGCGCCATTACCGAACGAGCGGGGTGCGCGAACAAATGGCCTTCTGCCCGGAAAACCGCTGATCTTTCGTGCGCCTGCACATCGTCGACCGCTTCGCGTCGTTCCTAGCGTGATCGGCGGACAACGCTCGTGAGCACTCGCGAGCGCAACTTCCTGCGGGATGAGGGCGTGATGGGACTTCTCGACGGTGTGCGCGTGCTGGACCTGAGCCGGGTGCTGGCCGGGCCCTACTGCACGGCGATGCTGGCCGACCTCGGGGCCGACGTGGTGAAGGTCGAACCGGTGCACGGCGACGACTCCCGGCATCTCGGGCCCTTCGTCGACGGCGAAAGCGTCTACTTCGCCCAGCTCAACCGGGGCAAGCGCAGCGTTGCGCTGGACCTCAAGGACGCCGACGACCACGAGTTCTTCCGATCCCTGGCCGGGCGCGCGGACGTGGTGGTGGAGAACTTCCGCCCGGGTGTGGCGGCCAAGCTCGGCGTCGATCACGCAACGCTGTCCGCGGACAATCCGCGCCTGGTCTACGCGAGCATCTCCGGCTTCGGCCAGGACGGCCCGCTGGCGCACCTGCCGGCCTACGACCTGGTGGTGCAGGCGATGTCCGGGCTGATGGCGGCCACCGGACAGCCCGCTGGCCCGCCCACCAGGACCGGCGAATCGCTCGGCGACCTGTGCGCCGGGATGTTCGCCGCGTGGGGGATCTGCGCAGCGCTGTTCGATCGCGAACGCACCGGGCGCGGTCGGCACCTCGACGTGGCGATGCTGGATTCGCTGGTCTCCATGCAGGTGACGGCGATGAGCCTGCTCACCGCCACCGGCAAGTTGCCCGGGCGCACCGGCAACCGACACCCGGTTTCCACGCCCTTCGACACCTTCCAAGCCGCTGACGGACTGGTCGCGATCGCGGTGGCCAACGACGGCGTGTTCGCCAGACTGGCCGACATGCTGGGCAAACCGTCGCTGGCCACCCACGAGCGCTTCGCCACCGACACCGCCCGGACCGAGAACCGCGAGCGGCTGCGCAGCATCATCGAGGCGTGGACGCAACGCCGCGCGGTCTCGGAAGTGGTGGCCGCCGCCGAACGGGCCGGCGTTCCCGCTGGGCCCATCTGGGACCTCGCCGAGGTCGTGGACAGCGACCAGGTGCAGGGCCGAGGCCTGGTGGCGGAGCTGGAACATCCCGAACTCGGCGCGCTGCGCTACCTCAAGCAACCCGTCCAGTTCGGAGACTCGGACGACCGCCCGTGCCCGCGCACTCCGCGACTCGGCGAGCATCAGGAGGACGTCCGCGCCGATTGGCTGCCGTAAGTCGCAGCGGCGGTATCCGCGACAATCGTGCTGTCGTCGCGGGTGAGGGGTGGGTGCAGTGGCCGAATCGAGCGCATCACCGGCGGTCGGACGGGCGTTGGACGTCCTCGTCCGGCTGGCCGAAGCACCAGGACCGGTGCGCGCTGCGACCCTGGCGCGGGACCTCGGTATCCCGCGCTCGTCGCTGTACCACATCCTGTCCGTGCTGGTGGACAAGGGATTCGTGGTCTACCTGGCGGGGGAGCAGGCCTACGGGCTCGGCGTGGTGTCCTTCGAGATCGGCTCGGCCTACCTGCGCCACGAACCCCTGGAACGCCGGGCCGCGCCCATCCTCCGCCGCTTGGCCCGCAATCTCGGACAAACCGTGCACCTGGGCATCCTGCACGGCTCGGAAACGGTGTACCTGCTGAAGGAACAGCCGACCTCGGGCGCCGACGTCTCGCTGATCACCGACGTCGGCGTGCGGCTGCCCGCGCACCTGACCGCCAACGGCCGCGCGATCCTCGCGGGCAGTTCCGATGCCCAGGTCCGGGCGCTCTTCCCGCGCCGCAGCGACTTCATCACCCGCACCGGTCGCGGACCCCGCACGCTCGCGGAGCTGGGGGAGCAGCTGGCGGTCGACCGGGAACGCGGCTGGTCGGAAGAGGTGGAGCTGGTCGCGCCCGGTCTGCGCTCGGTGGGCGCGGCGGTGTTCGACCACAGCGCCCGCCCGGTGGCGGCGTTGAGCACCACGTGGAGCCGGTTCCACGAGCGCCACGAGCCGGCCGCGGTCGGGGAGGCGATGCGCGGCGGTGCCGCCAAACTGACGGCAACCATCTCCGGCCGCGCCCCGCTGGCGACCTGAGCGGAGCCGCTCCGAGGCGAAGGACGCCGCCTGGCAGCGTGTGCGCACTGACCAGCGGTTTTCAGATTTGTTGATCAGAGATCGCCAGCTACGCGGTCAGTCTCCCGCTTCAGGAGAGAAGCGCAGATCGTTGACCTCTGTCTCCTGAGTCCCGTCGATTCCCGTCGTGACTGATCTCCTTGATCGTCAGCGTGATCTCACGTCCGGTGGCGCGCAGCCGAATCGACTTCGAGGCATCACCGGCGGCAATGTCGTAGACGTAGCGCCGCTGCAACGCTTCGCCATGCTTCTCCCCACCTTCGGCGAGGATTCGGTCAGTGTCGTCCCAGTTACCCAATAGTCTTTAGAAACGGTTTGCTGCACGTCGGCGCGCAAAGGTACATCCTCGGTGGTTTGCCGTTCAGGCAGGAGCCAGGCGAATTTAACAACGGCAGGTAAGAATGCCCCGTCCTGGTAAATTTATGTGGAGGTGCTCCGTTGAAGCATCCGTTCGGCCGGTTTTTGTTGGCTGCTGCCCTGATTCTGGTCTCGATCGCGACCGCGCCGATGTCGTTCGCTGATGTCCCGAGGCGGGATCTCACTGTCGCAACGTTCAACATCCACCATGGCGCGGGAGCCGACGACGTGCTCGATCTCGAGCACACTGCGCGGGTTGTCGAGGAGACCGGTGCCGACGTCATCGGTCTGCAGGAGGTCGACCGGCACTGGTCCGCACGCAGTGACTTCGTCGACCAGGCCGCGTGGCTGGCCGATCGCCTCGACATGCACGTGGTCTACGGCGCCAACCTAGACCTCGACCCGGCGAACCCGGGCGAACCCCGGCGTCAATACGGGACCGCGATCCTGTCCCGCTTCCCGATCCTCGACTCCCACAACACGCCGCTTCCCCGGCCAGAGCAAGGCGAACAGCGCGGACTGCTGGAAGCACGGATCATGGTAGACGGCAAGACCATGCGCTTCCTGAACACGCATCTCCAGCACAACTCCCAGATCGAACGGTCTGCACAGGTGGAGGCGATCAACACCATTGTCGCCGAGTCTGACCTCCCCACGGTGCTCGTCGGTGATCTCAACGCCACGCCGGACGCTCCCGAAATCGCCGCAGCCACCAAGCACCTAGACGACACCTGGCCCATCGCCGGGCAAGGCGACGGGTTCACCCACGACGCGCAGACGCCGCACGTGCGCATCGACTACGTCCTCGCATCTCCGGGTATCGATGCCCGCAGCGCCGAAGTCATCACGTCAGATGCGTCCGACCACCTGCCGGTCTCCGTCGACATCACGCTGCCGTAGCAGTGGAACAGCCCCGGCGGCATCGCCGCCGGGGCCAAGCCTCAGCACCGATTTTCGCCTCATCGAACGCATGTCGTATCTGGGTTGTGTGGACAACACCGCGGAATGGTCAGGAATTGGTTCCCTTCTCGTCATAGAAAGGATGGCGCGCCGGTGGCGGGCTCTGTCACTGTTCGCCAGTGATTACTACAAATGTTCGCCTGTTCGGCGTGACCGCTCTGGTGGGGGTGCTGGCCTTGGGCGTTGCGGCGCCCGCGGGAGCCGCGCCCGACCAGGGAGACGACCGGCCGATCGATTCCGCCCCGGTCGTCGTCGGAGCCGATCCAGCCCAGGGACGCATCCCGGCGGCATCGTCGCGGCTGGACGAACCCAGCCTGGAGGTCGGCGACTCCGGTGGTCGGCGCATCGTCCTGGATCACACCGAGCGACCGGTGGCTCCCGGCCTGGAGCTGACCTCGTTCCAGTGGCTCGACGCCGCCGGTTTCCTGCGCGGTGATGCGCTGGTTGCCGACCTCGGCACGCAGGGCCTGTCCGGCGACTACCTCTTCCCCGGTGAAGTGTCCAAGGGCGAACCGGTGTCGCAGCAGGCCGAACGCCGCGCCGCGGTCGCCGCGGTCAACGGCGACT
Source organism: Saccharopolyspora sp. NPDC002376 (assembly GCF_053593195.1). Lineage (NCBI taxonomy): Bacteria > Bacillati > Actinomycetota > Actinomycetes > Pseudonocardiales > Pseudonocardiaceae > Saccharopolyspora > Saccharopolyspora sp. NPDC002376. The sequence goes on along the minus strand of NZ_JBSFBZ010000033.1, from coordinate 22,016 downwards.
TCTTCGACATCAACAACTCCACCGCGCCCCTGGGCATCGGGATGTCCCGGGACGGACTCGTCAAGGGACCGACACCCGGCTGGAACCACGCGGTCGGCGTTGACGCCCAGGGCATCGGCCGGATGACCGAGATGTTCCTCGACGGCTCGGTGTCCATGCCGGGGCGCAGCGCTCGCCTGGACGGACTCAACCAGCACGTGCTTCCGGCCGACGGTATCGGTGCTTTTACGCCGCTTTGGGGCAGCTATTTGCGCTCGGGCCCGGCCTCCGGGGCGAGCCGCGTCCGCGAAGTGACCGTCGTCGACGGCACGGTGACCGCTGTTGCCACGCAGGCCGGTGCGGGTCCCATCGCGGCGAACGCCTTTGTGCTCCTCGGCCGCAACGCCGGAGCGGACGCCCTGGAGCCGCTGCGCGTCGGCGACGCGGTTTCGCTGGATTACGCACCGCGCTCCCAAGACGGCCAGATGGCGTTCGCCGTGGGCGGCAACACGGTTCTGCTGCGGGACGGTGTCGTGCAGCCGCAGACAGACCAGTCCGTCCATCCCCGCACGTCCGTCGGGTTCTCGGCCGACGGCAAGAAGATGTTCCTGGTCACCATCGACGGCCGGACCCGCGAGAGCCGCGGCATGACTTACCAGGAACTCGGCGCCTTCATGAAGGAACTCGGCGCCGACGATGCGCTGAATCTCGACGGCGGTGGGTCCTCCACGCTCGTTGCTCGCGAGGCAGGGGAGAAGGGCGTCGACGTCGAGAACGACCCTTCGGACGGACACGAACGCTCGGTGCCCAACGGTCTCGCCCTCTTCGCCGATGAGGGCAGCGGCCGCCTCACCGGAATGCGTGTGGTGCCGGCCGCCGACGAGGAGGACGAGTCGCTGAGCCGCGTTTTTCCCGGCCTGACGCGGAAACTGGCTGCGCTCGGTCACGACGAGACCTATGCGCCCGTGGCATCCGACCCGCGCTGGCGAGTCACCCCCGCCATCGGACGGATCGGTGCGGACGGCACGTTCACCGCAAGCCAGTCCGGTGACGCCGAGGTGGTCGCGACGGACAAGGCTGCCTCCGGGCGACTCCCGGTGACGGTGCTCGGCGAGCTCGCCCGTACGCGGCCCGATGTCGACAAGGTCATCGTTCCGGATGGGAAATCAACCGGCACCTTCGGCGTCGTCGGCCACGACGAGGACGGGTTCCAGGCGCCCATTGACCCTGCCGACGTGCAGTTGGAGTATGACCGGGCGCTGCTGGACATCACGCCCACCGAAGACGGCCGGTTTCTGGTCCGGCCCAAGTCGGATGCGGCCGGTACCGTCGTGAAAGCGACCGTGCGCGGTATCGTCACGCACGTTCCAGTCAGCGTCGGCCTGCAGGACGTCGTGGTGGCCGACTTCGCCGACGCCGCGCAATGGCGGTTCGGCAGCGCTCGCGGCAGCGGTTCGGTGGCACCGGCCACCGGCCGCGACGGCGGGCCCGCGTTGCGGCTGTCCTACGACTTCACGCAGTCGACCGCGACCCGTACCGCCTACGCGACGGCTCCGACGCCGATCCAATTGCCGGGCCAGCCGCTCGCCGTGGGTGCGTGGGTGTACGGCGAGGGCCGCGGCGAGTGGACCGCGTTCACCATGATCGACGCGGAAGGCAAGTCGCAGTCGCTCTACGGTCCCTACATCACGTGGACCGGGTGGCGGTACATCGAAATGCAGATCCCGCAGACGGTCGCGTTCCCGGTGACGGTCAGCCGCTTCTACACGATCGAGACCGGCGCGAGCCGCCAGTACACCGGGTCGGTCCTGGTCGACGACATCACGGCCAAGGTGGCGCCGCAGGTCGACACACCGGCCGCGCCGCGCGTGGAGAACCCAGTCGTCGTGCAGGACGGCGCCGTGAGTGACGACGGTCCGCGCTGGCGCTTCGCCGTCGTGTCGGACGCGCAGTTCACTGCGGCCAACCCGGACGGTCCGCTGGTCCAGGCTGCACGGCGCACACTACGCGAAGCCGTGGCGGCGAACCCGGATTTCATTGTGATCAACGGAGACTGGGTCGACACCGGATACCCGGAAGACATGGCGCTCGCGCACCGCGTCATCAATGAGGAGATCGGCGACCGCGTGCCGTGGTACTACAACCCCGGCAACCACGAGGTCTACGGTCCAGGCAATCAGACGAACTTCCGCCAGGAGTTCGGCGAAACCCACCGCACCTTCGACCACAACGGAACGCGGTTCGTCCTGCTCGACTCCTCGCTGGGCACGCTGCGCGGCGGCGGGTTTGACCAGTGGACGATGCTGCGTGATGCGCTGGACGGCGCGGCACGGGATGCCGGCGTCAACGGCGTTGTCGCCCTGTGGCACCACCCGCCGCGAGACCCGTCGCCGCTGAAGAACAGCCAGATGACCGACCGCACCGAGGCCGAGGTGATCGAACAGTGGCTGGCCGATTTCCGCCGGGACACCGGAAAGGGCGCGGCCTTCGTCGGCTCGCACGTTGGCTCGTTCTCCGCCAACAGCGTTGACGGCATCCCGTACATCGTGAACGGCAACAGCGGGAAGGCCCCGTCGACGTTGCCGGCCGATGGTGGGTTCACCGGCTGGTCGCTGGTGGGCATTGATCCGGACGGTAACCGCACCCCTGTCGCGGACCGGCACCGCTCGGCACCCGAGTTGCGTTCCGAACGGCCTTGGCTGCGCGTCGAATTCCGGCCGCATGTCGATGGCCTCGCGCTGGACCCTGTGGGTGATCTTCTTCCTGGCGCGACGACGACCGTGCGGGCCACGGTGAAGCAAAACGGCAAGTCGGTTCCGGTCGCATACCCGGTCAGCGCCGACTGGTTCGGAGCGGGAGGTGTCCATGTCGGTCCGCTCGACGAGGCCGGTATGCAGGACATAGCCAGCTACGACCCGCGCACCGGAGTACTCACCGCGCTGCGTTCCGGCGCCGGTTCGCTCTCGGTGCTGGTGAACGGCGTGGCCGCGACCGTGCCCGTCACGGTGGCGGCGAGGTAGGCGCCCGTTTCCCTTTCGGTGCCCCGGTCGCGTGGCGGCCGGGGCACCGGCCGATGCATGCGCTGCCGCGTACGGGCCCGACATCACGATGCTTGGTTTCGAGCAGGAGCGCTGGCTGTACTCGGGCTTCGAGACCTCCAACGCGGCCTGGAACATCCTGGGCAGCAACGTGATGCTCGCCCGCCTCGACCACGACGGTCCCGGTTCGATCGGCCCTTTGGTCAACGGATGACTCAACTGTGCCCCTCACGCTTAAGTGTCTCGGATCCGAGAAAGACCCGGCTTGGTCCTGTTAGCCGGGCGTGACGCGGGATCTGATGGGGCAACCGAGAACGGCTCGAACCTGGAGCAGCACATGACCAACGAGCACGCCCGCAACATTCGCGCGCCGCGCGGCGCGGAGCTGAACTGCCGCGGTTGGCAGCAGGAAGGCGCGCTGCGGATGCTGATGAACAACCTCGATGCCGAGGTTGCCGAGCGGCCCGACGACCTGGTGGTCTACGGCGGCACCGGCAAGGCCGCGCGGACGTGGCAGGCCTTCGACGCGATCACCGAGACGCTCAAGACCCTCGAGAAGGACGAGACCCTGCTCGTCCAGTCCGGCAAGCCGGTCGGCGTGCTGCGCACCCACGAGTGGGCCCCGCGGGTCCTCATCGCCAACTCCAACCTGGTCGGCGACTGGGCGAACTGGGAGGAGTTCCGCCGCCTCGACTCGTTGGGTCTGACCATGTACGGCCAGATGACCGCCGGGTCGTGGATCTACATCGGCAGCCAGGGCATCCTGCAGGGCACCTACGAGACCTTCGGCGCGGTCGCCCGCAAGCGCTTCAACGGCACCCTCGCCGGCACCATCACCCTGACTGCCGGCCTCGGCGGCATGGGTGGCGCCCAGCCGCTCGCGGTGACCATGAACGAGGGCGTGGCGATCTGCGTCGAGTGCGACCCCTCGCGCATCGAGCGCCGCATCAAGCACCGCTACCTCGACGTCCGCGCCGACACCATCGACGAGGCCCTGCGCCTGGCGAAGGAAGCCCGCGACGAGCGCAAGGCGCTGTCGATCGGCCTGGTGGGCAACGCCGCCGAGGTGTTCCCGCAGCTGCTGGAGATGGACGCGCCGATCGACATCGTCACGGACCAGACCTCCGCGCACGACCCGCTGTCCTACCTGCCGGTGGGCGTGAGCGTCGAGGAGTGGGCGGCGCTGGCCGAGCAGGACCCGGCGGCCTTCACCGAGCGGTCCCGCAAGTCGATGGCCGCCCAGGTCGAGGCGATGGTCGGCTTCCTGGACAAGGGCATCGAGGTCTTCGACTACGGCAACTCGATCCGCGACGAGGCCCGCAAGGCCGGTTTCGACCGCGCCTTCGACTTCCCCGGCTTCGTGCCCGCGCACATCCGGCCGCTGTTCGAGGAGGGCCTCGGCCCGTTCCGCTGGGCCGCGCTGTCCGGTGACCCGGAGGACATCGCCAAGACCGACAAGGCGATCATGGAGCTGTTCCCGGAGAACGAGCACCTGCACCGCTGGCTGAAGATGGCTGGCGAGCGGGTCGCCTTCGAGGGCCTGCCCGCCCGCATCTGCTGGCTGGGCTACGGCGAGCGCCACCTCGCCGGTCTGAAGTTCAACGAGATGGTCGCCTCCGGCGAGCTGTCCGCGCCGATCGCCATCGGCCGCGACCACCTCGACTCCGGTTCGGTTGCCTCCCCGTACCGGGAGACCGAGTCGATGCTGGACGGTTCCGACGCGATCGCCGACTGGCCGCTGCTGAACGCGCTGGTCAACACCGCCTCGGGTGCCTCCTGGGTGTCGATCCACCACGGCGGCGGCGTCGGCATGGGTCGCTCGATCCACGCCGGTCAGGTCTGCGTCGCCGACGGCACCGAGCTGGCCGCGGAGAAGATCGAGCGAGTGCTCACCAACGACCCGGGCATGGGCGTGCTGCGTCACGTCGACGCCGGGTACGAGTACGCGACCTCGGTCGCCAAGGAGCGCGGCGTGCGGGTCCCGATGCTCGATTCCTGATCAAACAGGACCGGAAGGCCTTGCTGGTCAAGGCCTTCCGGGTTGCATCGGCCACAGTGGACGTCTAGGAGTGGAAGTGATGGGTGAGGTGGTGAACCGCGCACCGCAGCGCTGGAGCGGGCGCGACGACGGGCCGGGTCCGGAGCACCTCCGGTGGCACCACGTCGTTTCCGGCGACGGTTCCGCGGACATCGCGTTCGTCGGGTTCCGCAGCGATGAGGGGGTCCGCCGCAACAAGGGCCGCCAGGGCGCCGCGGACGGTCCGCGAGCCATCCGCGAGGCGCTGGGCTCGATGGCCCTGCCCGCCCCGCTGGAGGCAGTGGACGTCGGCGACGTGGAGGTCGTCGGCAACGCGTTGGAGGAAGGTCAGCAGCAGCTCGGCGACGTGCTCACCAAGCTGATCGACGACGGCCGGTTGGTCGTGGTGTTCGGCGGCGGCCACGAGATCGCCTACGGCAGCTACCTCGGCATCTCCGGATCGGAGCGGGTGCGCTCCGGGGCGAAGCTCGGCGTGCTCAACCTCGACGCCCACTTCGACCTCCGCGCGGACGCGACCCCGAGCTCCGGTACGCCGTTCCGGCAGATGGCCGAGCGGGAGCGGGAGCGCGGTGCGGACCTGCACTACGCGGCGCTGGGCATCAGCCAGCCGAGCAACACCAGGACCCTGTTCGACACCGCCGACGAGTTGGGCGTGTCCTACCTGCTCGACGAGGACTGCGGCCCGACGAACCTGGCCGTCGTCGACGAGTTCGTGGACCGGTTCCTAGCTGGCTGCGACGTCGTCTACCTGACGATCGACCTGGACGTGCTGCCTGCGGCTGTCGCCCCGGGCGTGAGTGCGCCGGCCGCCTACGGTGTGCCGCTGGAGACCATCCAGCACGTGTGCGACCGAGTAGCGGTCAGCGGCAAGTTGGCGTTGTGCGACGTCGCCGAGCTCAACCCCGAGCTCGACATCGACAACCGCACCGCCCGCACGGCCGCCCGACTGCTGCACCGGATAACCACCAAGCACACCCGCTAGGGGAAAGCCATGCCCGAGCACGAATCCGCCCGTGAAATCACTGACGACGTCTTCGCGGACATGTTCGAAGAGGAGCAGGACACCATCCACCGCGGACTCGAGTAGTCCGGCTCCTGGGAACCTGTCTGAAGCACTCGTTTTGCGTTGCGGTGCGGGTGGGCTATGCGCCTGGCGCCGCATCAAAGACGAAGACCAGGATCGAAGACAGGATCTGAAACAGCGCCCTCGCGACTTCGGTTGCGGGGGCGCTGTGCTGTTGATGGTGGAGATCGTTGCGTGGGATTCTCGGTCGATCCCGTCGGGCACCGGGTTGACCTGAGCTTTAAGCGATCACGCGCAGATGGCGGAATTCGCCGGAGTCCACCGGCTCAGCCCGCTTCGTCGACCGGGCTAAATGTCGTCGCGCTCGGTCAGCCGGGAATCGTGGTCGCGCCGGAACTCGCTCGGGTTGACGCCCCGGACCCGTTTGAACGCTGCGCTGAACCCGAACGGGTCCGCGTAACCCACGCTGCGGGCGATCTGCGCGACGGTCGCGGCTTCTTGCTCGACCAGCAGGTCTGCTGCGAGCGTCATGCGCCAGTGGGTGAGGTAGGTCAGCGGCGGTTGGCCGACCAGGTCGGTGAACCGCTTGGCCAGCGTCGAACGCGACACCCCGGTGCGCTCGGCCAGCGCGGCGACCGTCCACGGTGCCGCTGGTTCGGCGTGCAGCAGCCGTAGCGCGGCGCCGATCACTGGGTCCCCCTGAGCGGCCCACCAGGCCGGGGGTTCACCTCCGGGCCGGTCGAACCACTCGCGCAGCGTGCAGACCAGCATCCAGTCCAGCAGCCGGTCGAGTACGACCTGCTGGCCCGGTGTGTCGACGGCGACCTCGGCGGCTACGTGGTCCAGCACGGCGTCAGCCGTGCCTCCGGCGCCCACGCGCAGCACGACGGGCAGCGCGTCGAGCAGTCGGCGGCTGATCTCGCCGCGCACCGGATAGGCGCCGACGATCAGGGTCGTCGCATCGCGGTCGTCTCCGGTGCTGTCACGCCAGCCGAGCCGGTGCCGGGTCCCGCCCTGGTCAGGCGTCGCGCAGTGCTCACCGCACGTGATCGGTTCGGCTTGCGTGCCGACCTCGTCGACGAAGGTGAAGGTGGCAGGACCGCGCACGACGATCGTCTCGCGGGTGCGGAGCAGCTCTGGTGGGCCGTGCTCCGGCACGATCCAGCCCGCCCCGGTGAGGACGGTGCACAGCGTCAGCGGTGCGCCGTCCACGAAGTGCAACGCCCAGGGTGGGGACAGGGTCGAGCTGCCGAACAGCGAGCCGTGGGCTCGCACCCCGCGGATCAGGTCACCGAACACGTCCACCTCACCGAAGTTAGACGAACACGCAGGCAATCCGGCTTCTCACCCATGGGATCGTCCGAGCTCGCCGTGTTCAATCGGCGTCATGACCACCAGTTCGCTGACCGCCCAGGATCTCGAGTTCCTCCGACGCCCCCTGCACGGGTTCCTGTCCGTGGCCGGAGGGCCACTTCCGCCGCAGCCCCGTCCGGTGTGGTTCGAGGCCACTGCGGAGGGCACGATCCAGCTGTTCACCGGACCGGACACGCTCAAAGTGCGGCGCCTGCGCCGCGACCCCCGCGCCTCGATCGTCGTCGCCGCCCCGGTGGGGGAGCGCGAGCGCTGGCTGTCGGTCGCCGGCCGCATCACGGTGGAACCCGACGGCGCGCATGACCTGTGCTCCCGACTGGCTGCCCGTTACTGGGACCTCGACGACCCGGTCCGCGCCGCCGAACTCGCCGGAATGCTGGCCGAAGATCAGGTCCGCCTGGTCATCCGCCCGGAGTCCGTGAAGCGCTTCGCGAACTGGCAGCCTCTCGCACTGGAACGAGCTCAGTCCCAGGTCTCGCCAGCGGTCATGCCGAACACCCGCTAGGGGAAGCGATGCCACGAATCGACCCGTGAGGTCGGGGCAAAGCTTTTCCCGTCGCGGCCGAGGAGATCGAGCTGCGCGACGTCGAAGGCGTCCTGGTCGCGGTGATCCGCAACGAGGCTCCCTGGCGCGACGAGTCCGGCGCGTACGGCGCCGGGCCGGTCCAGGGTGTCGGCGACCCCAGCGGTGTGCTGCGCCGGATGCGCCCATCCGCCGCGGAGGTTCGGGCGAACCTGCCTGCTGGACCTGTGCTGGAGGTGCTGCCGGAGGAACCGCTGCACCACCGCGAGCTCGCCCAGGTCCGCGAGCTGGCCGCCGAGCACGACGCGCATGTCCTGGTGCTGCCGCGGATGAGTGGTCCGCGCCCGGAACTGCTCGTGCAGGCCGCCGAACCCGAACTCCGCCTCACTGCGAGGCCTCGTCGAACAGGTCAGCCGACAAGGCAAAATCCCCTCCCCGTTCGACTCCTGAGCCGGCCAGCCAAGTGCTGGCCCGGGAGCGGAAGCTCGCCGGGGTGAGGTTGCCGGTGCCGCGGGGGAGGGCTGCGACGATCGGGACTCCGGTCACGCGGGGTAGCTCGGTGCGGTTGCACCGCTCGGCCAGGTCGAGCTCGTCCGGGACCGCGCCGAGCACCAGCCCTGTTGGTTCCAGGCCTCGGGAGCGCAGGGCGTTGACCGTCAGTTCGGTGTGGTTGAGGGTGCCGAGTCCGATTCGGGTCACCACGTACACCTGCACCGGGTGGTCCCGGGCGAGGTCTGCGGCGAGGTCCAGCAGGGTTGCGCCCTCGGTGTCGAGGCGGACCAGCAGCCCGCCGGAGCCCTCCACGATCACGGTGTCGTGGGTCCGGGCCAGTTCTCGGATGCGAGCGGCGTGCGCGCTGATCGGCGGGATCTCGATGCCGCGCAACCGGGCGGCCGTGTCGGGCGCGAGGGGGTCTTCGAGGCCGGTGAACTCGGTGACCTCGCAACCGGCCAGGTGCGCCACGGCGCGGATGTCGGGCTCGTCGGTGCCGATGCCGGTCTGCGCGGGCTTCACCACGATCGTGCCCGGACCGGAGCGGACCGCGAGGGCCGCGGTGGTCACGGTCTTGCCCACACCGGTATCGGTGCCGGTGACAACGATGATCACGGCGAACTCCGGTGATCCTTGACGACGTGGACCAGCACGTCGACCGCGTGCTCCCAGCGCTCGTCGTCGAGGCCGACGTGCGTGGTAATCCGGAGTCGGGAGATCCCGTCGGGCACCGACGGCGGCCGGAAGCACCCGACCCGGACCCCGTCCGCGAGCGCCGCGGCCTGCGCCGCGATGGCGACCTGCGGCGACGGCATCGGCACCGAGAGCACGGCGCCCGCCGACCGCGGCACGCCGAGCCGGTCGGCCAGCTCACCGCCGCGCTGGTGGATCCGCGACGGGCGAGTGGGTTGCCGACGCAGGCAGCTGAGAGCGGTCAACGCCGCAGCGGTGGGCGCTGGTGCCAGCCCGGTGTCGAAGATGAACGGGCGGGCCCGGTTGACGAGGTGGTCGACGAGCGCTGCGGAGCCGAGCACCGCACCACCCATCGCCCCAAGCGATTTCGACAGCGTCGCGGTCATGACCACGTGCGGGTTGCCGGCCATGCCGTTGGCGTGCACCAATCCTCGGCCACCGTCGCCAACCACACCTAGCCCGTGCGCCTCGTCGACTACGAGGAACGCGTCGTGGTCGGCGCAGACCTCGGCCAGGTCCGCGAGCGGGGCGGCATCGCCGAGCACCGAGAAGACCGACTCGGTCAGCACGAGCGCTCGTCGGCCACCGGCTGCGGCCAACGCGGCCCGGACCGCGGCGACGTCGTTGTGCGGGACCACCTCGATCGCCGCTCGGGACAGCCGCGCGGCGTCGATCAGCGAAGCGTGCGCATGGGCATCGGAGACGATCAGCGACTGCTTGTCCGCCAGCGCGGTCACCGCGGACAGGTTCGCTTGGTAGCCGGTTGAAAAGACCAGCGCCGCCTCGTGATCGGTGAACTCGGCGAGTTCGCGCTCCAAGTCGGCGTGCAGCGTGGTGCTACCGGTCACCAGCCGGGAGGCGCCCGCCCCGGCTCCCCAGCGCAACGCGGCGTCGGCAGCCGCTCGGCGCACCTCGGGGTGGCAGCTCAACCCCAGGTAGTCGTTGTTGGCGAGGTCGATGACGTCCTCGTCGGCTGCCCGAGGTCGCAGCGCGCGTTGCAACCCGGCGTCCTCGCGTCCGGCCCGCTGCTCGGCGAACCACTCCGCCCAGATGCTCATCCGGCCTCCGCAGCGGCGGCGATCCCGGCGCAGATCGCGGCGATGTCGTCGTCGGTGCACACGTAGGGCGGCATGGTGTAGATCAGATCCCGGAACGGGCGCAGCCACACGCCTTCGGCCAGCCCCGCTTCGGTCGCCTTGACCACGTCGACGGAGTGGTCGAGCTGCACCACCCCGACTGCACCGAGGACGCGCACATCGACGGCGTCGATCCCGTGCAGCGCCTGCAAACCGGTGTTGATCCGCTGCACGTCGGAAGCCCAGTCGCTGCTGCTCAGCAAGTCCAGGCTGGCCGAAGCGACGGCGCAGGCCAGCGGGTTGCCCATGAAGGTGGGCCCGTGCATGAGAACGCCGGAATCGCTGCTGGACAGGCTGCGGGCTACCTTCGCCGTGCACAGCGCGGCGGCCAACGACAGGTAGCCGCCCGTGAGCGCTTTGCCGACGCACAGCACGTCCGGGGTCACGTCGGCAGCCTCCGCGGCGAACATGGTGCCAGTTCGGCCGAAACCGGTGGCGATCTCGTCGAAAACCAGGACCAGCCCGTATTCGTCGGCGACCTCGCGGAACACCGTCAGGCATTCGGCGGGGTAGGGGTGCATACCGCCGGCACCTTGCAGCAGCGGCTCCACGATCAGCCCGGCGAGTCGGTCCGCGTGCTCGGCTGCGAGAGCGCGAAAACCCGCGGCCCACGCGTCGACATCGGCGCTGTGGCGGGGCGGGCGTTCGCCGAACACCTGCTCAGGCAGCACGCCGGACCACATCGCGTGCATGCCGCCGTAGGGGTCGCACACGCTCATGCAGTCGAAGGTGTCGCCGTGGTAACCGCCGCGGACGGTGAGGAACCGGGTTCGCCCCGGCCGCCCGGCACCGCGCTGGTACTGCAGCGCCATCTTCATCGCCACCTCGATGCTCACCGATCCGGAGTCGGCGAGGAAGACGCGGTCGAGGCCGTCCGGTGCGAGGTCGATCAACCGCCGGGCCAGCTCGACCGCAGGCTCGTGGGTGAGCCCGCCGAACATCACGTGCGACATCTGGTCGAGCTGGCGGCGCACCGCGTCGTCGAGCACCGGGTGCCGGTAGCCGTGGATGGCCGACCACCACGACGCCATCCCGTCGACCACCGCGCCAACGCCGTCGACGGTGATCCGGCTGCCCGAGGCACCGGTGACCAGGCGCGTCGGTGTCGGATCGATCATCGAGGTGTACGGGTGCCACAGGTGCTCGCGGTCGAAGGCGAGCAGTTCTCCCGGCATCATCGAAAGCCCTGCCTTTGATCGTGGTCGTTGCTTGCGCCGCCGCGGGTTCTCAGGCGTTGGGGAGGACGTCGGTGCCCGCACCGCGACGCCGGATCGCCGGGTCGATCGGCCGCGCGTCCTGCTGCGCCAGGTGTTCCTCGGAGCCTTGGACGACGAAGCCGTTGTCCCGGATCATCTCCAGGTCCGCCGCAGCCGCCTGACCTTCCGAGGTGAGGTAGTCGCCGAGGAAGATCGAGTTGGCGACGTGCAGCGCGATCGACTGGAGCGAGCGCAGGTGCATCTCGCGGCCACCGGCGATCCGGATCTCCTTGTCCGGGCAGACGAAGCGCGCCATCGCCAGGATCTTCACGCAGCGGGTCGGGGAGAGCTCCCAGGTGTTCTCGAACGGGGTGCCGTCGAAGGGCATCAGGAAGTTGACCGGGATCGAGTCGGAGTTCAGCGCCCGGAGCGCGAACAGCGCCTCGACGAGCTGCTCGTCGGTCTCGCCCAGGCCGGCGATCAGTCCGGAGCAGGGGGAGATCCCGGCACCTTTCGCCTTTTCCACGGTGTCCACCCGGTCGGCGTAGGTGTGCGTCTGGACGATGTTGTCGTGGTGGCTCTCGGCAGTGTTGATGTTGTGGTTGTAGGCGTCCACTCCGGCGTCCTTGAGCCGCTGCGCCTGGCCGTCCTTGAGCAGGCCCAGGCAGGCGCACACCTCGACGCCGGGGTGCTCCTCCTTGAGCGCTGCGACCACGTCGGTGACCTTGTCGATGTCCCTCGTGGACGGCCCGCGGCCGGAGGAGACCAGGCACACCCGACTGGCGCCGCCCTCGATCCCGGCACCGGCCTGCTCGAGGGTTTCGGCCTCGGACAGCCACGAGTACTTGAGGATGGGGGCGTTGGACCCCAGCGCCTGCGAGCAGTAGTTGCAGTTCTCCGGGCAGAGCCCGGATTTCAGGTTCACCAGGTAGTTCACTTTCACCGTGTTGCCGAAGTGCGCACGACGCAGCCGACCCGCCGCGGCGACGACTGACATCAGCTCGGCGTCGTCTGCGCGCAGCACCGAGAGGGCGTCTTCGGGGGTGGCCGGTGCCCCGGCGAGGACGGCATCGGCGAGCTGGTCGAAGTGGGCGCTCATCGCTTCTCCCCAGTGTCTGTCGGACAGCAACCTGAACAGTGTTCACCTGAACGGCGTTCAGGTTAGACTGGGTGGGGCGACCGGTCAACGGGAGGTTCTGCGTGCGCTATCACCGCAACGACGTCGTGGCCCGCGCGATCGCGGTTCTCGACGAGTACGGGCTGGAATCGCTGACGATGCGCCGGCTGGCCACCGAGCTCGGGGTGCAACCGAGCGCGCTCTACCACCACGTGCCGAACAAGCAGACGCTGCTGGCCGCGATCGCCGACGAGATCCTGGCCCGGGGCCGCCGCCCCCGCCGGGCCGTGCGGTGGGACGAGCGCGTGGTCGAGGTCTGCCGGGAGCTGCGGGATGCGATGCTCGCCTACCGCGACGGCGCCGAGGTGGTCGTCACCGCGCACACCTTCGGGCTCGGTGCTGGTGAACCTGCCGACCGATTGAGGGAGGCGTTGCGCGACGGCGGTCTGCCCGACGACGTGGTCGACGTCGGCACCCGAGCGCTCCTGCACCTCGTCTTCGGCCACACCACCGAGGAGCAGATGGCGCTGCAAGCGGCGAGCGCTGGAGCGATCGACCGGACGCCCGGGGGACCGGCCGACTTCGAGCGAGGCCTCGAGCTGGTGCTCGACGGGCTCCGCGCCAGAGTCAACAGCTGACGCCGCTTCAAGGACAGAACGCCGAAGTCAGTTCCAGGTCTCGCCGGTGGTCAGGCCGAACATAGCCCCGTTCAGATCGGTGACCAGCAGTGCGTCGCCCAGCAGCGGATGGTCGATCCGGTCGGCGACCTTGCTGCCCACCGCATTGACCCGGGCTTCCGCCGCGTCGAGGTCGTCCACCGCGAAGAAGCACAGCCAACCCCAGCCCGCCGCGCTGAGCTGGTCCGTCCGGGACGCCAGCGGGCGGTCGGCGACGAGGTAGTTCGCGCCGTGCGGTTCCGGACGCACCGTCAAGTTCAGGGTCTCGGACCAGAACGCGTCAGCGCGTTCCGGATCGCTGGCGGCCAGCTCGATCCAGCGCGGCTCGCCCGGGCGGGGCGGCGGCGCCCACGGACCGTGCTGGGCGCGGCCCTTGGCGACCAGTGCCATCGCGTCGTCCGGTCCGGTCAGCGCGCAGCTCTGGACCTTCCCGGCGAACACCGGGTGCCAGCCGGGCTGCTCGCCCGCACGGGGCTTGCGGATCCTGGCGCAGCGGCGGTTGCCCACCCAGCAGTCGAAGCCGCGACCGGTCGGTTCCGGGATCCAGCCGAGCAGCGCCCGACAGCGGACCGCCGAGGCCACCGGGTCGGGGCTGATCAGGTCGACGCGGCGCAGGCCGCGGACCAAGGGTCGTGCGGGCACGATCGACACCTCGTCACCGCTGGGGACCAGCTCATCCTGGTCACCTTCGACGTCCCGCACAATCCTCCGTTCGCCTCAGAGCCTGTTGGTGGATGGTTTGGGTGGGTGGTCGCTTAGCGGAATCTGAGTGCTTCCCCGGACTGCGGGTGCCCCTCCTGATGTATGTCCAATACACGGCGGAGGGGCCGTCCTCGCCAGGAAACCACTCGGAACCCGCCGGTGGTCGACCCGCGTAGGCGGATGCAAGCGGCTCCACAGGCACGGACGGCATTCGCCGACAGGCCCTTACCGCAGCCGCTCCAACTCCACGGCCACCTCCACCACCTGTGCCGCCAGTTTGCGCAGCTCGCCGTGATCAGCGGCGTCGTCCGCCGCGGTCACCACGTCCTCGGCCGCGCAGCGCAGCTGGAACAACCGGTCCTGCAGGTCGGCCAGCTCCGCGGCCGAGAGCACCACCGCGTCCTCCGGCAGGCCGCCGCGCTGCACCGCGGTGCGGCGCTCGTAGGCGCGCTGCCTGCAGGACTGCGCGCAGTACATGCGTGGACGTCCCTGCCTGCCGGCTTCCGGAACGCGCCGTCCGCACCAGGCGCAATGCCGGACTTGCCGTTGCCGACGGGTGGGCTGGGCCGAGATATCCACGATCGATCACGTTAGTCAAGGGCCCCGCCTGCGCGATGGCGGCACGCCGATCGGGCAGAGTTGTGCGATGTGACGCATCCTTTCCTACTCGGTCCCCGGCCCCGCGCGTTCGCGCACCGCGGATGGCATCTCGGGGAGCTGCACGACCTGGAGAACTCGCTGAGCGCGTTCCGCCGCGCCGTCGAGGAGGGCTTCCACTACATCGAGACCGACGTCCACGCGACTGCCGACGGCGTGGTGGTGGTCAACCACGACGAGACGCTGGAGCGCACCACCGACGGGCGCGGCACCATCCGGCGGCTGCCGTGGTCGGCGGTGCGCACCGCGCGGATCGGCGGCCGGGAGCCGGTGTGCTCGCTGGACGCGGCGCTGGAGGAGCTGCCGGACACGTTCTTCAACATCGACGTCAAGGACGACTCGGCGGTCGAACCGGTGCTGCGCACTCTGCGTGAGCACGACGCCTGGGACCGCGTGTGCCTGGCGTCCTTCGCCGAGCACCGGTTGACCCAACTGCGACGTGCCGCCGGCCCGCGACTGCTGACCTCGACTGGGAAGCGGTCCGCAGGGCTGCTGTGGCTCGGCTCGAAGTGGGGCGGTTGGCCGCTGCGTTCGCTGGTCGTTGGAAGCGCGGCGCAGGTGCCGCAGGAGTTCGGCAGCCTGAGCGTGATCGACCGCAAGTTCGTTCGTCAAGCGCACCGCTGGGGGATCGAGGTGCACGTCTGGACCGTCGACGATCCCGCCGAGATGCGGCAGCTGCTCGGCATCGGGGTGGACGGGCTGGTCACGGACCGTCCCGATGTGCTCAACGACGTGCTGCGCGAGCGGTTCGGCGACCCGCGGTCGGAGATCGGCAGGTGAGTACAACTACGCATTGTTCCCGCTTGGGCCTCCACCGTGTTCGGCTGAGCCAGTAAGGTCCGGTTACCCCCAATCGAGTGATGTTGGCTTCGGAGGACCGAACGGATGAGCGTGATGGGCAGCGACGTGGCACCGGACGCCGCGCAGCGGCGTCGGGAGCAACGTGGCTGGTGCTGGTACGACTGGGCCAACTCGGTGTTCCCGACGTCGGTCTCGACGGTCTTCCTCTCGCTCTACCTCACTTCGGTGGCCACCGCGGCGGCCCAGGTGGACACCAACCGCAACGGTCCGAACCCGTGCCCGGCGGGCAACGCCCTGGTGGACTGCGACATCTCGATCGCCGGACTGAGCTTCCCGGCGGGATCGCTGTGGGGCTACCTGCTGTCGGTCTCCACCGTCGTGCAGGTGCTGGTCCTGCCGATCACGGGAGCGATCGCGGACCGGACCCGCAGCAAGCGGCTGATGATGGGCGTGCTGGCCTTCGGCGGCGCCGCGACCACGGCGCTGCTCGCGCTGGTCGGCGGGGAGAACTGGCAGCTGGGCGTGGTGCTGTTCATCATCGCCAACATCTGCTTCGGCGGCTCGGTGGTCGTCTACTACTCGTTCCTGCCGGAGATCGCCGACGCCGATGAGCGGGACATGGTCTCCAGCAAGGGCTGGGCGTTCGGATACCTCGGCGCCGGTGTCGCGCTGGCCCTGCACCTGGTGATCTACCTCTTCCACGACTCGGTCGGCCTGGACGCCGACGGCGCGGTGCGGCTGGTCTTCCTGTCCTCGGGCGTGTGGTGGGCGGTGTTCACGCTGCTGCCGCTGGCGGCGCTGCGCGACGGCGGCGAGCCGGCGGAGGACGCGCCGCGTGCGACCTCGACGGTCCTCGAGGGCTTCAAGCAGCTGAAGAACACCCTGCTGGAGGCCAAGCACTACCCGCTGACCCTGGCGTTCCTGGGCGCCTACTGGATCTTCACCGACGGCATCGCCACCGTCGTCCAGGTCGCGCCGCAGTACGGCAACCTGGAGCTGAAGCTGCCGCAGGACGCGCTGATCGTCACCGTGCTGATCGTGCAGTTCATCGCCTTCGTCGGTGGCATGCTGCACGGCTGGCTGGCCAGGTACATCGGCGCCAAGAAGACGATCCTGATCAGCCTGGCGATCTGGCTGGTCGTGGTCATCGCGGCGTACTTCGTGCAGGCCGGGCAGGCGAACCAGTTCTACGGCCTGGCGGTGGGCATCGGCCTGGTGCTCGGCGGAACGAACGCGCTGTCCCGGTCGTTGTTCAGCCAGATGGTGCCGCCCGGCCGGGAAGGCGAGTACTTCTCGCTGTACGAGGTGGGGGAGCGCTCGACCTCGTGGATGGGCCCGCTGGTGTTCGCCGGGGTCGGGCAGGCCACCGGATCGTTCCGGCTGGCCATCATCTCGCTGGTGGTGTTCTTCGCCCTCGGCCTGGTGCTGGTCGCCTTGGTGCCGGTGCGCCGGGCCATCGAGGCGGTCGGCAACCCGGCGCCGAAGGTGCTCTGAGCGGATGTTCCGGGTGGCGGTGCGAGTCGCCGCCACCCGAAACGGGATGTGGCCGTGGCTGCGGATTGTGCCTGAAGGGTGACGCTCCGCACTCGCTCTGCCATTCCAGGGCCGTTGCTCCAAGCTGGTGATGGGTGGACTGGGCAAGAAAGGCATGTTCGGAATATGCCGGTACGCTGCGTTGTGAAAGAAGTGCACACAGTACCGATACATTCCGTTACTTCTTTTTCGTTGATCTAGCCCTTCCGGGGCGTGATCTATGTCCCACTCTCGACGTTTTCCCTGGACCTGGTTTAGCCATAGTGACTCACCATCTGGCACTATCACCCGTTCGAACGCACCTATAGTTTGCCAGTGGAATAACGCGTCACGAACGCGGACCGACTGCATCTCTAGGGAGAAGGCTGTCGTTGACGGGTGAACAACGTCACCGACGGCAACCAGAAGCATCACACCGGGAACAGACGGCGGGGCTCCCGTCGTTGCACACGGTGAGCACAACCGCTCGGGCTCGGCCCCGGGCCGAAGTGAAAGGAACCGTCATGGCCGACCGCGTTCTGCGTGGCAGCCGGCTCGGAGCAGTGAGCTACGAGACCGATCGCAACCACGACCTCGCACCGCGCCGGACGGTGCGCTACGCCTGCCCCAAGAACCACGAGTTCGAGGTGCCGTTCTCCGACGACGCCGAGGTGCCGCCGACTTGGGAGTGCCGTCTGCACGGCAGCGAGTCGAAGATCATCGACGGCAACGAGCCGGAGCAGAAGAAGGCCAAGCCGCCGCGCACCCACTGGGACATGCTCCTGGAGCGTCGCACCATCCCGGAGCTCGAGGAGCTGCTCAAGGAGCGCCTGGACCTGCTGCACGCCCGCCGCGGCCAGTAGGAGCAACACACGGAAAAAGCGCCTGGGATCAGCTCCCAGGCGCTTTGACGTGCTTCTCAAACTCTATCCACGCGTTTTGCGTGGCGGTGCGCCTAGCGAACCTCAGCGCCGTAGTGAGCGGAGAACCTCTGCTGCTTGGTGGCCGCGGCGGCGTAGTCCCCACTTGGTGACTCGGACCAGTGCTTCGCGGACGACTTCGGCGTCCATCTTCGAGTTGCCGTTCTCGCGCTCCACGAAGGTGATCGGCGCTTCCACCACTACGAACCCGGCTTCGACCGCGCGCCACGCCAGGTCCACCTGGAAGCAGTAGCCCTGCGAGGCGACGTTGTGCAGCCGGACCGTTTCCAGCACCTCGCGCCGGTACACCCGGAAGCCTGAGGTGATGTCGTTGATCGACACCCCCAGCGCCAGCTTCGAGTAGGTGTTCGCGCCGCGGGACAGCAGCGCCCGGTACCAGGGCCAGTTCACCGTCTGCCCGCCGGTCACATAGCGGGAACCCAGCACCACGTCGGCTCCGGTGCCGTCCGGCCCGATCATGCCGATCAGCCGGGGCAGGTCCTCCGGGGAGTGCGAGCCGTCCGCGTCCATCTCGATGATCGCGTCGTAGTCGCGGGCCAGCGCCCAGTCGAACCCGGCCACGTAGGCCGCGCCCAGCCCGGCCTTCTCGGTGCGGTGCAGCACCTGCACCCGCTCGTCGTCGGTGGCCAGCCGGTCGGCGATCTCGCCGGTGCCGTCCGGGCTGCCGTCGTCGACGATCAGCACGTGCGCCGCGGGCACTGCGGCGAACAGCCGTCGCACGATCGGCTCCAGGTTGTTCCGCTCGTTGTAGGTGGGTACCACCACCAGCACCGCGTCGGCACCACCGTCAGGGGTTCGCCGGGTCGACATCCAAGTCCTCCTAGCCGGTCGCGCGGACCGGCCGTGCGTTTCGGGTGTTGTTTCGGGGGTCAGCTGGGGAAGTGCGTGGTCATTCTGCAACCACCCCTCAGTCGTCCGCGCTGCGCCGGGGCCGCCACCAGGTGAAGAGCAGCGAGCCGACCGTCAGCACCACTGCCGCCCACGTCGGAGCGGACCCCAGGGTGGTAGCCACGGTCTGCGTCGAGCGCAGCGGCACCTCGGCGATCAGATTCTGCGCGGTGAACTGCTGGGTCTGCTCGCTGACCGACCCGTCCGGCTGCACGACGGCGCTGACCCCGCTGGTCGAGGCCACCAGGACGGCGCGCCCGTGCTCGACGGCGCGCAGCCGGGCCATCGCGAGCTGCTGGTAGCTCATCTCGGAGTGGCCGTACCAGGCGTTGTTGGTGGGCACCGCGAGCACGGTGGCGCCCTGCTGGGCCGCGCCGGTGAACACGTCGTCGTAGGCGACGTCGTAGCAGATGCCCACGCCCACCCGGATGTCGCCGACCTTGAGCACACCCGGCTGGTCGCCGGGCACCATGTCCTTGGGGAAGCGGTCCACGAACGGGCTGACCAGGCGCGCCACCGAGCGCATCGGGATCGTCTCGGCGAAGGGCACCAGGTGCTGCTTGACGTAGCGGTCGCCGGCACCGGTGGCCGGGTCCCACCGGACGATCTGGTTGCGCGGCTGGCCGTCCGCGTCGGTGCCGATACCGCCCACGATCAGCGGGACGCCGAGCTGCTCGGCGATTGCGGACAGGTTCGGGTCGGTCCGGCTGGGCCCCCAGCTGCCGACCTGCTCGGGCAGCACCACGAAGTCCGGCTGCGGTACCCGTCCCGCCTGCACGTCGGCGACGAGCTGCTGCGCGGCCCTGATGTGGTTGTCGTGCAGCGTGCCGTCCTCGTAGAGCAGTCCGAGCCCGATGTCGGGCGCGTTGCCCTGCACGAGCGCGACCCGCGCGGTGCCGGCGTTGGCGTCGGTGCCGATGAACGGCAGCATCACCACGCCACCGATGATCGGCACGAGCACCGCGGCCAGCGGCGCGGCCCAGCGGCGCGGCTCATGCCGCCGGTGCACCAACTGCGCCAGGCCGCCGCCGATCAGCGCGACCGCGAACGACACCAGCGCGCTGCCCCCTAGCGCGGCCAGCGGCAGCAGCAGCCCGGTGTCCTGGGTGAAGGCCAGCCGGCCCCAGGGGAAGCCGCCGAACGGCACGATGGAGCGCACCATCTCGGAGGTGACGAACACCGCCGCCATCCACACCGGTCCGCCGGGCAGTCGGCTGACCCGCGCCATCCCGGCACCGGCGAGTCCGATGAACAGCGCCTCGACCCCTGCCACGCCAGCCCACGGCCACGGACCGAAGTCGGTGCCGAGGAAGTCCTGCAACCAGCCCAGCAGCGGCAGCAGGAAAGCAAACCCGAACAGCAGGCCGTAGCCGAACCCGGCGCGGGCGCGGCGCTGGTAGACCACCCCGGCGAAGACGGCGAACGCGAGAGGCGCCAGCCACCACAGCTCCCGCGGCGGTGACCCGGCGTAGAGGGCGAACCCGGCCGCGATGGTCGCGAGCACACGCAGCAGGCAGTGCAGCAGCCCGGTCGATCGACGTGTGGTCCTGCTGCGATCCGGCCGTGCGGTGCGCTTCGCACGAGTCGTGGGGGAAGCCAAACGATCAACCTTCTAGGTGCTGCCGTACCGGCCGGGCCGGGACGCCGAACGTTGTGCGAGTCAGCGTGCGCGGGCGGTCGGTGCGCACCAAACAAATGTACGCCGAGTGGGCGGGGCGTAACTGGCCTGGGCGAAGCGGCGGCTGATCAGGTGGTGCTGGATCGAGGTCGGTGCGCCGGGTTGACCGGTCCGCCATGCTGGGGCGCGAGTCGATCTAGGAGGTCTCGCGTGCCGGAGGAAATCGGTGCTGGGCAGCACCCGGTCATCGCGTTGCACGGCTGGTTCGGTTCGGGCGCGGCTTGGTGGCCGCTGCACCCGCACCTGGACGGAAGCCGGTTCCGCTACGTGTTCCCGGACTACCGCGGCTACGGCGAACGCATCGACGAGCCCGGCACGCACACCCTCGAAGAAGCCGCGCGGGACGTCCTGGCGCTCGCCGACGAGCTGGGCTTCGACCGGTTCTCGCTGATCGGCCATTCGATGGGCGGCGCGGTGATGCAGCGAGTGCTGGCCGATGCGCCGCAGCGGGTGCGTGCGATGGTCGGGATCTCCCCGGTGCCCGCCAGCGGCGTCCCGTTCGACGACCAGGGCTGGGCGCTGTTCACCGGCGCGGTCGAGGAGACCGGCAACCGGCGCGCCATCATCGACCTGACCACCGGCAACCGGCTGACCGGTGTGTGGCTGGACGCGACCGTGCGCCATTCCCTGGAGCACTCCGACCGCCAAGCGTTCGGCGACTACCTGACGGCGTGGGCGAAGGCCGACTTCCACACCGAGATCCAGGACAACCCGGTGCCGGTGAAGGTGATCGTCGGCGAGCACGACCCCGCGCTGGGCGCGGCGACCATGCAGGCGACCTTCCAACAGCACTACCCGAACTGCGCGCTGGACACCCTGAGCAACGCCGGCCACTACGCGATCGACGAAACCCCGGTCGCACTGGCCACCAGCATCGAGCAGTTCCTCACGACCATCGACACCTGATGATCGCGGGAGCTCTGCCGACCGGCCAGTGAGACGTCGGCTCCGCTGCGCCGCGATGGAACTACTGTTCCTGTCGTGAAGAAGACGATCACGCCGTCCTGGCGGCTGACCACTGCAGTTCTGGCCACCGCCCTGATCGGAGCGGGTGCGCCCGCCGCCTACGCCGCGTTCGGCGACGAGGCACCGGTGCAGAGCGGGCGGGGCACGCCGTACGTCGAGACCAGCCTGATGTTCGGCACCGTGCGTCCCGACGGTGGAGCGCCGGTCACCGACGAGCAGTTCCACTCCTTCGTCGACGAAGTCGTCACGCCGCGGTTCCCGGCGGGGCTCACGGTCCAGGACGGCTACGGCCAGTACCGCGACGCCAACGGCGTGATCGAGAAGGAGCGCTCCTTCGAGCTCGTCCTGCTCTACCCGGTCAACGAGTACCAGGACACCGACCCGAAGATCGAGCAGATCCGCACCGAATACACCCAGCGCTTCGCCCAGGAATCGGTGCTGCGCATCGACGACCGGACCGCAGTCGACTTCTGACCCGGCCGCGTCACCCGGGGCTTGGTCATGTTCTCGCCCAGCGCGGCCATGTCGATGCAGGCGCGCAGGGAGCGGCCGATCAACCGGCTGATCTCGTGGGTGCGGCCGCCGAT
>NZ_JBSFBZ010000032.1:0-85442 GCF_053593195.1 Saccharopolyspora sp. NPDC002376 | reverse complement strand
CGGGCCACGAGATCAACGTGATCGCGACGGTCGGCTCCTCGCTGCGGAATCCGAACGCTGCTACGCACTCACGACCCCAGGGCTCACCGGACGGGCAGGCGGTTGGCGTAGATCGCGAGGCTGCCGATCAGGAGCAGGACGACCATGGAGAGCAGGCCGATCACCGTGCTGCCCGTGGCGTCCTTGACGAAGCCGATCAGGGTCGGGCTGACGAATCCGCCCAGCAGTCCGATGCTGTTGATCAGCGCGATTCCGCCCGCCGCGGCCGTGCCCTTCAGGTACTGCGACGGCATCGCCCAGAACACCGTGTAGGACGCCCACATGCAGGCCGTCGCGATGACGATCGCGCCGAGCGACACCGCGAAGTTGCTGGCCGTGAACGCCGCGACCGCGAGCGCCACGGCGCTGAGCAGCGCGGTCACCGCACTGTGCAGCCGTCGTTCCCCGGTGCGGTCCGAACGCCGCCCGAGCACGACCATCAGCACGATGGCGAACGCGTACGGCACGGCCGAGTACAGGCCGATGGTCACGGTGTCGGTGAGGCCGTTCTCCTGCAGGATCGTCGGCAGCCAGAAGCTCACCGCGTACAGGCCGCTGATCAGGCAGAAGTAGCCGACGGCCAGCAGGTACACCTTCGGGTCGCGCAGCACCTGCCGGAAGCTGTGCTGCCCCTCGTCCTGGTCCACCGCGATGTCCCGCCGCAGCTGGTCCTTCTCCGCCGCGCTGAGCCACTTCGCCTGTTCCGGCGTGTCCGCCAGCGTCTTCCAGACGATGAACCCGAGCACCACGCACGGCAGGCCTTCCGCCAGGAACATCCACTGCCAGCCGTGCAGTCCGGCCACGCCTTCGAAGTTCGCGATCAGCCAGGACGAAATCGGTCCGCCGAGCATCGATCCGATCGGGCCGGGCAGCATCAGCAAACCCATCGCCGCCGCCATCCGCGCCGGCGGGAACCAGAACGTCAGGTAGAAGATGATGCCGGGCGCGAAGCCCGCCTCGAACACGCCGAGCAGGAAGCGCAGCACGTAGAAGCTCGTCGCGTCGCTGACGAACATCATCGATGCCGAGGTGAGCCCCCACAGCAGCATGATGCGGAAGATGGTCTTGCGGGTGCCGATCTTGGCCAGCAGCAGGTTGCTGGGCACCTCGAAGATCACGTACCCGAGGAAGAAGATCCCGGCGGCCAGGCCGTAGACGGCCTCGCTGATCCCGACGTCGGACTGCATGTGCAGCTTGGCGAACCCGATGTTCACCCGGTCCAGATAAGCGAACGTGTAGCAGAGGATGAGCAGCGGGAGGATCCGCCAGCTCACCCGCCTGTAGAGGGCATCCGGTGCCGCAGCGGTCTGGGTCATGAGTTCTCCGTCAGTCGCGGTGACGACCGAAGACCGGGTCGCCCGGCAGCCGGTCGAGTTGGATCTGCGCATCGCGGACCACGAAGGTCCCGCCCACCAGCACGTGATCCACGCCGGTGGAAGTCCGCACCTGCGTTCCGGTGGCGGGGCTGGCGATGGTGCCGGGATCGAAGACCACGACGTCGGCATCTGCCCCGACCTGGATCCGGCCCTTGCGTTGCATCGCAGGAGCCGCCGGCTCGAGGATCTGAGCCGGCAGCAGCGTGCATCGCCGAACAGCCTCCCCGAGCGACAGCACCCCGAGCTCGCGGACGAGCCAGCCGAAAGTGCGCGCGTAGCAACCGACGCTGCGCGGGTGGGTGTGGACGTCGTCGGTGACCGGCCAGGTGTCGTCGACCTGACCCATCAGCGGCACCGCGTCAGAGGCGATGGCCGTGTCGGCGAACAGCAGAGATCGTTGCAGCGTCGCGAGATCTGCCGGAGAGGACTCGTCCAGCCAGTCGAAGACGATCAGCTCACCGGGGTTCTTCTCACGCAGCTCGGTCAGCCGCGCGGCGTTCGCGACGCGCTCCCCCGTCGCCACGCAGAGGATGTTCTCCGGCTTCATCCCGAGCCGGTGCAGCTTCTCGGGCGCGAGGAACGCCGCACCGATCACGGTCGACGCCGAACCGTACGGGTAGGCCTCGGTGGTGATCTGCACGCCGTAACCCCGGGCCCGGTCCACGGCCGCCGCGATGTCGTCGATCATCCGGTTCGACGTGCTGTTGATGTGGCACATGTGCATGTGCGCGCCGGTT
Organism: Saccharopolyspora sp. NPDC002376; assembly: GCF_053593195.1. NCBI lineage: Bacteria > Bacillati > Actinomycetota > Actinomycetes > Pseudonocardiales > Pseudonocardiaceae > Saccharopolyspora > Saccharopolyspora sp. NPDC002376. The sequence continues at coordinate 83,290 of NZ_JBSFBZ010000032.1, read as the reverse complement.
CCGGCCGCGGCCGCGATCACCTCCAGCGCGCCTTCCAGCGACGTTCCCGGTTCTTCGGTGGAGATGAACCGGGTGTGCGTGAAGGTCGGCACGCCCAGCCGCGCGGCCAGCGACGCGACGGCGAAGTACTCGTCCCGCCCCGAGTCCGGCGCGTACCCGACCAGCATCCCGATGCCCAGCGCACCGTCGCGCACCTGCTCTTCCAGCAGGTCCAGCACCCGCGCCTGATCCCGCGCGCCGACCGGACGGCGCCAGTTCGGCGCGCCCTGGTACTTCGCGAACACGTCGAACGACCCGCCCGGTTCGGCGTCGTCGAGCAGCCGCATCCGCGCCAGCGCCCACCCGGCCGAGAACCCGAAGTTGATCGGCCGACCTTCCCCGGCCGCTTCGGCGTAGGCGTCCCGAACCGGCAGGGCGCCCGCTTCCAGCTCCAACGCGGTGGTGACGCCGTCCATGGCCTGCAGCCGAAGCCCGGTCACCGTCTGCGCGTGGCTGTGCATGTCGATGAACCCCGGTGCGAGCACGCGGTTCGAGACGTCGACGACGGTGTCACCGCGGAGCGGGTCGGCGGTGACCGCGGCGATGCGTCGACCGTCGATGCCGACGTTGCGCACCGCGTCGAGCCCGGTTTCGGGGTCGATGACCCGCGCCCCGGTCAGCACCAGGTCGAAGTGTTGTGGATCGCGCATGCGAAGCAGCGTCGGAGAAACCTCGTCACAGCACGCCCAGAACGATGGATTTCCACGTTCGACCCCGCTTGGATGTCTGAAAACGACACCGGAGGCGCCGTGCTGGACGAAGTGGACCTCGCGCCTGGTGGACGCGCTGCAGATCAATCCGCGGGCGAGCTGGACGGCGCTGGCCGAGGTCCTCGAGCTGGCCCCGATCACGCTGGCCCGACGCTGGCAACGGCTCACCGACGCCGGAGCGGCGTGGACGACGGTGGCGCTGGGCAACAGCGCATCGCGGGGCGCAACCGTCGAGTTCGCCTGCGCACCGGGCACCGCGACGCAGGTCGCCGAGCAGCTGGCGGAGCTGCCGCACGTCATCACGGTCGGTGTGACCACGGGCGAGTACCAGGTGTTCGCGCTGATCATGGCGCCGTCGCTGGCGGCGATCTCCGACGTGCTGTTGCGGAGGCTGCGGATGCCACCGCAGGTCACCAAGGTCCGCAGTCACGTCTTCGGCAGCACCTTCGGCGGCGTCATCTGGCGGCTGGGCGTGATGAACCGCAGCCAGGCCGACCAGGTCCGCGAGCAGATCGGCCCGCCACCGCGCGAGATCCGGCCGTTCGGCGCCGAGGACCGCGCCCTGTTCCTGGCGCTCGGCCACGACGGTCGACGCAGCTACGCCGACCTGGCCGCGGAGCTGAATTCCTCACCACAGGCCGTGAAACGCCGTCTCGACCGCCTCCGCCGCCACGGCGACATCGCGTTCCGCTGCGATGTCGCCCGCCCTCTGGCCGGCTGGCACGCCATGGCCCTGCTCTGGCTGACCGTCCCGGACACCGAGGTCCACCAAGTCGGCCGCGCGGTCGGAGCGTGGCCGGAAACCCGTCACTGCGCGGCCGTGACGAGCCCGACGAACCTGGGCCTGATCGTCGGCCTCCGCTCCCTGAACCACCTCGACGACCTGCTGCTTCGCCTGGCCGAAGACCACCCGAGCGCAAGGGTCGTGGACCGGAAACTGGTCCTGCAGATGACGAAGGTCCACGGCCGCATCCTCGACGACCAGGGCAAAAGCACCCGAGTGATCCCGGTGGACCCCTGGGCAGCAACACCACCACCGACCAGCTGAGAGGCGATGGCCGTCTGCGTCGTCGACGTGCCCAGCGGAATCCTCCGCCGCATCGTCCTCGAAGGACGCAGCCCCGAGGACGCGACCGGGCACCGGATCGAAGCGGCCCTCCGCGCGGTCCTCGCCTCACCGTGCAGCCCGACTTCCCTGCGGACCTGCTGGCCGGGCGCGTCGACGAGAGCATCGTCAATCCGCGCCGCAGCGGCATCCGGATGCTCGACAATCTCACCGAGCTCACGTATTACAGCGTGCAGATGCGGCGGATGGCTGCCGGCAAGGAGCCCGCGCCGAACCGGCACGCCGCGATCAACCTCGCCCAGTACCTGCTCAACAACGGATTCGAGAGCCTGCGGATGCCGCGACGCGGCCACTGACCGGAAGGGGAACCGCATGTACACCCTCACCGTCACCCGGACGATTCCCGCTCCCATCGACGACGTCTTCGATGCCTGCGCCGACCACGAGAAGCTCTCCCAGGTCCCCGGTATCCGCTCCTGCGAGCTGACGCGGCGCGGCGACGCCGAGAAGAACGGGCTCGGCGCGGTCCGCGAGCTCGACTGCCGCACGTTCCGGTTCACCGAGGAGATCACCGGTTTCGACCGCCCGCACCGCATGGAGTACCGCATCCGGGATTCCCGACCATCGCTCGATCACAGCTTCGGCCGCATCGAGTTCGCCGAGATCCCCGAGGGCACCCTGGTCATCTGGACCTCCGTCTTCGGCATTCGGGTTCCGGTGGCTGGCAAACTCGTCGACGCGGCCTTCGGAAACGGCTTGGGCATCGCACTCGGCCTGATCCTGCGCAACGTCGAGAAGCGCGCGATCGCCGCCCGGACAGGACGCTGAGCGAAGCGGCGTTGCAGATCGCTGACCAGCAGGAAGGGGAGGCCGTGTTCGACAACTCCGACGACGTCGGCAGCAAGCTGTCCACAGTGGATTACCTGGCCGGGGCGGCCACCGCCACGCGGTGTTCTTGGCCGACCGGTTCGGCAAACCGCTGCTGATCGAGGGACCCGCCGGGGTGGGCAAAACCGGTCTGGCTCAAGCGGTCGCCTCAGCCACCGGCGCGGAGCTGATCCGCTTGCAGTGCTACGAGGGCCTGGACGAGACCCGGGCGCTGTACGAGTGGAACTACGCCACGCAGCTGCTGCGCATCCAGGCCGGGCGGGACGCGGACTGGTGCCAGTTCTAGGCAAAACTGGCGGACGTCACCACCGTGCGATTGGCCCGCTGGAAACCACAGTTTCAATTGAAACTGCGCCCCACGGCGTGTCCAGCGCCCGACACGCCGGTGGCCGGGCGCGTGGGAGGGGTTCGCGCCCGGCCCCGGGGTGGGCCGGTACGGCACGTGGCCGGGGGATCTCATGCCGTACCGACCCGGCTTGGGGAACTCAGATCCGCAGGTGGTGACGACCGGTGGGCTGGTCGTCGGGATCGAAGTCCGGGAACTCAGGTTCTGGTTGCCCTGGTGGTTCAAGGGCTATCGGTGGTTGCTCGCGGCGGGCATGGTTCTCGGTGGCGCGGTTTTCAGCCTCGATGTCGGCTATGAGATGCCAGACCGTGTACTCGCCATCACCTGCGCCTGCGTGCTGGCCTGCGGCGAACCGCAGTCCTGGGATCGAGACATGGGTGGTGAGCAGGGCGAGGATGAGCAGGTTGAACAGCACGAACGTGCTCAGCTGGATCCAGAACATGGTGTTGGGTGTCCTTTCCAAATTTCCCTAAAATTGGAAACCCCTCTGACCTGGGGTTTCGAGGGCTGGTGTCCCAAATTTCCCTAAAGTTGGGAGCCACCACCGCCACCCACGAGTACGTCAGGACTGCTCGGCGAGGACGCGCCAGCAGCTCATGCAGGTCTGCTCCCGTACCCAGTCCACTTCGGACCGGTCATGCAGCTCAGCCGCTTCGGCCTCCGCCCCGCAGTAGGCCTCGACGGTGTCGTCGGGTGGGGATTTCGTTGCTGCAATCGGAAAAGCGTGACGTCCACCGGTGACGGGACGCCACACGTAGGTCAAGTAAGTAGGAGTAGACACTGGCGACCTCCGTTGATGAACTCGTAACTCCGTGTGCAATGCTGATTTCAGCGTGCAACGACTGTTGCTGCAACAATGCGCCGAGACTGCAACCTGATCAAGCTACGAAGAGTCACTCCAAGGGAGGGAATGCTTGTGCCACGCAAGAAGCCTGGCGTTCGAGCTCGGGGACTTGGAGCTGAACTTGCGGCGTTGCGCGAAGCAGCCGGGCTCACGGTCACGGCCGTCGCTGCGAAGCTCGACTGGTCGAAGTCGACGCTGTCCCGTTTGGAGAACGGGCTGCGCAACATCGTTCCGGAAGAAGTGTCGGCGCTGCTCGCGTTGTACGAGGTGACGGGCGTCGAGAGAGATCGGCTCATCGGGATGAGCCGGAACCTCGACGAGCCGGGCTGGTGGGCGGTCGGCCTGCCTGGGCTGCCGTCGGAATCAGCGACTCTTGCGAGCTACGAAGCCGAAGCGTCCCGGATGGTCAGCTGGGAGCCGATGCTGATTCCTGGCCTGTTGCAGACCATGGAGTACTCGCGGTCCTTCATGCTTGCTGATGGCATCGCGCCGAGTCAGGCGGAACTTCGCTTGACTGCGCGGCTTCGTCGCCAGCAGGTCCTCCGCCGCTCGGGGATTGAATACGTCGGCCTGATCAGCGAGGCCTCACTCCGTGCGGACGTTGGTGGCTCCGAGGTGATGCAGGAGCAACTTCGCCACTTGCGGGAAGTTGCCAAGCTGAAAGCGGTCTCGGTGCGGGTTGTTCCGACTCGATCCTGCGCGCATCCCGGCATGGTTGGCGGGTTCCAGCTGATGGAATTCCCGTCGGCTCGTCCTGTCGTACACGTCGAACTGGCCAGGACTGCCGTTTTCCTCGACGAAGCGCCGATGACCGGCCCATACCGGGAAGCGCTGGAACGTATCGACTCGGTGGCACTGAATGCGAGAGAATCTCAGCACCTGATGGAGGACATCGTGCGGGAGCTGAGGTAGCGCAGTGTTGAACTGGTCCCGAGCAGAGTGGCGGAAGTCAAGCAGGTCGGGATCGACCTCGAACTGCGTCGAAGTCGCTTGGCCGAAGTCCTCTTACAGCAACGGAGCGCAGAACTGCGTTGAGGTGGCGTTAGAGCCCGAGGTGGTTGGGGTTCGGGACTCGAAGGATCGGGATGGGGCTGTGTTGGCCTTCCCGCGGAGCCAGTGGGTGGCGTTCGTCTCAGGATTGCGGGATCGGCGCAGGTAGTTGGGCTGTTTGGGCGGTTCTAGGGAGTTGTTTCACGAACTTGTCCGCGTTGGGGGCGGGCTCTTGTACTCTCTGCGGTCGTGATCACACCAGTGTGTGACGTGCACTGATCACGATCGTGGGGAGGGGGCTCCGTTGAACACGGGGATGGAGGGCCTCGCAGCTGGCGCCAGCGCGCTCGCCGGACAGGCCCAAGGCCTACGCGCTGCAGTCGACAGCGGCAAGGTCGTGATGACGCCAGAGGCCGCCGAGGCGGTTGCCAAGGTCTACCTGGATAAGGCCGAGAAGCTCGGGGAGCTTCGCCTCGACACCGATCGCCTTATCGCGAAGGGCGCGTACGGCAAATGTTTCATCGGCAACCAGATGGATCAGAAGTTTGAGCAGAAGGTCAACGACCCGAAGACCGGTCTCGTGGCAATCTTGGATCAGATGGAGAAGATCCTTCGAAACATGGCACAAGCTTTCAAAGACTCGGCTCGTGACATGGCTAACACCGATGACGAGCACGCGAGCAACCTGAACCGGAACGTCTGATCTGATGGTGGTTATGCGTACGACACGACTTGTGGTGGCGTCAGTTGGGGCAGCGGCGGGTGTCCTCCTTGCCGGATGTTCGAACCCGGGCGGTGATGTCTCGCCAACGAAACAGCCGGAGCCCTCGAATGTTCTCGCAAGCTTGGACCCGTGCAAGGTGCTGTCCTCGGGGGACCTGACGCCTCTTGGCGTAACTGAGCCCGGCGAGCCTGTTGATCAAGGCATCGGCGAGCAGGGCTGCAGCTACGACGCTGGTGATTTCAAGTTCAGGCTTTACAAGGGTGAAACTGACAGCCTTTCGTACTGGGAAGGCCAGCGCGACAAGTTCGGGGTCTTCGAGTCCAACCAGGTTGGCTCTCGCAGCGGAATCAAGCAGGTCACCAAGGGTTCTATGGGGCACGGCGTTTGCAACCAGGTGATCGAGGTCGGAAGCGGTTCCGTGAGCATCCAAGTGGGCTACGACTCCGACAAGATCGAAAGCGACGATGCCACCTGCGCGAAGGCGATGGAGATCGCGCAGGTTGTTGAGCCGAAGTTGCCGAAGTAGGGATTAGTCGAGGGGGACGGCATGGTTGACGTTTTTGGGGAGGTTGGAGACCTCTTCTCGAGAGCCACGGGGATAGGCGAGACCCGGGCTGAGGAACAGGCTCGTATTCGGCAGACTGTCGCCACTGCCACCAGCCAGGCACGTGGCCAGCAGTTGGCTCAGCAACAGCAGGGTCTGAACATCCAGGGCACTGACCCGGCATCGATCACTCAACGCGACAACTGGAACGACTGGGACCACGCCCGGTTGTACAACCAGCTCGGGCAGTCGCTGAAGCCGGAGGAGATCAACGAATCCGGCGAAGCCTGGGCGAAGCTTGGCGAGTCGATCGGCGAGATTTTCGCAGACCTGGAGCCGGCGACCCGCAATGCTGCTGGCGACGGCATGCAGGGCGAGGCCGCTGAGGCCGGTCTCAGCGCGGCGAAGCCGTTGCAGGAGTGGGGTCAGGCGTTTGGTGACTCTGTTCGCGGTACTGGGTTGAAGATCCAGGAAGCCGGGAACGCTGCTGCTCAGACGAAGGCGACGTTGGAGCCGCCGAAGGAGTTTGACGGTTGGCGTAATGGGGTTCGCACCTTTGTCGTGCCAGGTGGTGGAATCGCCGACGGTGCTCAGCAGATGATGGAGCAGCGGGAGGCCACTGCTCAGGCTCGGCAGCTCGTGCAGAACGTCTACGCGTCTGGTTACGAGTCGGTCGATTCCAGCACTCCGACGTTCCCTCCGCCTGTCGACCCCTTGAATCCTCCTCCTCCGCCGCCGCCGGATCAGGGGCGGAGCAATCCGCAAGGGTTTTCCAGCGATCAGTTCGGGATTTCCGGCAGGCAGCCGACCGGGAGCGTTCCGGGCAGCGGCAGCCACCCCGGTGGTGGCAGCATCCCGGGTGGGGGCAGTGTGCCCGGTGGCGGGCTGGGATCGTCCCATGTGGACCCGCGTCCCGGCGGATACGTGCCTCCGGCGCAGAGCAATTCGCAGTGGGCCGGGCAGCCGAACATGCCCGGGCCGGGGATGACTCCTCCGCCCGGTGCCGGTAACACGCCGCCCGGTGCTGGCGGCGGGTTCATGGGCGGAATGCCGCCCGGCGCTGGCGGTGCCGGCGGTATGGGCGCCGGTGGAGCCGGTGCTCGCGGTGCTGGTGCTGGGGGCATGGGTGCCGGTGGTCGTGCCGGTGGGCCCGGGATGGGCGCCGGTGGTCGGGCCGGCATGGGCGGACCCGGCGCCGCTGGAGCTGGTGGCGCGGGCGCTGCCGGTGGAGCTGGCGCTGCTGGTCGTGGCGGCGCTGGTGGTGCCGGTGCCGGGGCCGGTCGCGGCGGCGGCAAGGGCGGCGGTGGCGAGGACCAGGAGCACGAGCGTCCGAGCTGGCTCGAAGAGCAGGACGACATCTGGCTGGATGACATGCCCAAGACCGCTCCGCCGGTCTTCGGCGACTGGGGCAACTAACGGGGCAGGGACTCGGGTTCTTCGACGAGCCACAGCCTCCACGTCTGCCCACAGACGGCCCCGACGACGCTCAGCGCCAGCGGCGTCATGGGACTCGCAGCGGGACGTTGGACTTCCGGCACACTTTGCGGTCTGCGCTGGCCACCGGAGGTGTGCCGATCAAGCCGCACTTCCGGCCGCGGCGACCGCACAAACCGGAACTCGTTGTTCTTGGCCGGGTGTTCCGGGACTTCGGCGACGAACACGGTCACGTGGTCACTCCGCGCACCGTTTTGATGGTCCTCGGCGATGCTCGCAACAACAACTACGACCCGGGGCTTGATGCCCTGACCAGCCTGACCGAGCGGTGCCGGCGAACCTTGTGGCTCAACCCGGAGCCCAGCACTTCTTGGGGCACCGGGGACTCCGTGGCGCCCGAGTACGCCGATCTCGTGGAAATGGCCGAGTGCCGGAACCTTGCCCAGCTGAGCGATCTCGTCCAGTCCTTGGCCTAGGGTCTGTCATCATCCCCCGCTGCCCGATCCCGTACATGGAGATGCCGTGCCGTACACCGCGCGTCTTGTCGCCGCGGTCCGCGTCCCGCTGGACCCCTCATGCGCCGATGCCCCGCAGCTGCTGCACGGGCCGGACCGCTCGCTACTGGTGCAGCGCGCGGACGACGAAGTGACCGTGATCGACCTCGGTGATCTTGATGCGCTCGGCGCCGAAGGGCCGTCGTTCCGCTTCCCGGCACCCTGGCTCCGGGCATTCGGCCAGGTCACGATCGCGCCCTCGGGCGACCTCGCCGTCTTCGCCGGAGTGCACTCCGTGCGTGCCGTGGACCGCGGCGGCGACGTCCGGTGGGAACTCGTGCACGGCTGCTGGGCCACCGCCACGTGCACCCTGACCGAGGCCCCGTTCACCGCGTACGCGGACGATTCCCACCACCGGCACGCCGACCACGGCTCCGCTGCGTTCTCCCCCGACGGCAAGCTCGTGTGGGCGCACATCCGGAACTGGGCCGAAGGCCGGCCGCAGGAGGAGTGGCTCGTCCTGAACGCCGCCGACGGAGCGGTGCTGGGCCGGACCCCGACGATGACCGCGGGCTCCGGCTTCCACTTCCCGCACCCGAACCCCGCCCACATGGGGTTGACCGTCGGCGAGGGCCACGAGGACTCCCCGTCCCTGTGGGGTCGATGGGACGGCTCCGAGCTCACCGCGGTTCGCATCGAGGGGGAGATGCTCCAGTCGGTCAGCCCCTCGGGGCAGTTCTTCCTCGGCACCGACCCCGGGCAGTGGGCCCTCTACCTCCACGAGGCCACCGAAGGGCGGGAGCTGAGGCGGCTGAACGCCCGCGACGCCGTGCCGCCCGCGCCCGGCGACGACATGGCCCGCTGGGACTACGAGGGCGCGTATCCGTACGAGAACGGTGCCGTCGTCGGCACCGAAGGCCACGCGGAGAATCCGCGGCACTGGCTCGTGGATCCCCGTGACCTCGCCGTGCGCGGCATGATCGCCTACCCCGGCCCGGTCGTCGGCAGCCCCCGCTCCGCCGGTCCGGGCCGCTGGTACACCCTCACCGAGGACGCCACCGCCCTCCACGTGTGGAGCCTCGCCGACGAGGGCTGAGCGTGCCCTGGGGAACGCGAACGCCCGGCCGGGCGCGAGGTGGTGATGCAGGGATGCGTCCTTGATCAGGGGACGAGGTCCAGGAATTCCCAGTGTGCTTCGGGCTTTTGGCCGCTGAGGGACTTTCCGCAGTTCTGCAGGACTACCGGGCCCGAGGTGACGTGCTGGCTTCCGGTGCCGAGATCGCGCAGGAACCGGTCGATCGGTCCGCGGCGGATCGCCGCCGAGCCCGCCCACCGGTGCACCGTGCGGCCCACCTCGTGCGCGGTCCACGTCGCGTGGTTGAGCGTCAGCTTGATAAGGGTTTCCTGCTCGGTGCTCACCGGCTCGCCTGCGTCCAAAGTGCTTTCGACGCCTTGCCATTCCTGCATCACCCATGCCCGCGCGGAGCGGAGCTTGGCCTCCGCGGTCGCGTACTCCGCGTGGAACTGGGCGGTGTCGACAGGTGCGTTGTACGTGCCTGATTTGGCCGCAGCGACCGACTTCAGCTCGTCGAGCAGGCGCCGTCCGACACCGAGCGCCCAACCGGTGTGGCCGATCGCGGCCATGTTCACCAGGCCGATTCGGTAGATCGCACCGCCGTTGGCCGGAGTGGTCGTCGTGGCGACGTAGGTGTGGGTTTCCGGGACGAACACGTCGGTGCAGTGGTAGTCGATGCTGTTCGTCGCGCGCAGGCCGAGCACGTCCCAGTTCTCGACGAGCTCCACCTGCGACTTCGGCATCGCCAGCACCCGCAGCTCCCCGGTTCCCTCGACCTGGATCGCGCTGTGGATGTGGGTGGCCAGCGCCATCCCGGAGGCGAACTGCCAGCTCCCGCTCACCAGGAAGCCGCCGTCCACCGGGACTGCCCGGCCCGGCCGGGTTCCGTGCCCCGCCAGCCGCGCGTAACCGCCGTTCGCGGTGTCGGAGAACAGATCGTTTGCCGCGGCGTCACCGAGATAAGCCGCTGTGGTGCCGGTGACGTGCTGCATCGCCATCATCGTCCAGCCGGCTGCGGCGTCGTGGTAGCTGAGCCGCTCGATGGTCTCGATCATCTGACGCGGGGCGAACTCGTGGCCGTCGAGGTTCTCCGGCAGCGCGGCCCGGATCACCCCCACGTCCAGCAACGCCTGCGCGGTGTCCCCGGTGAAGCGACCGAGTTCCTCAGCGTCGTCTGCGTTCGACTCGAGAATCCCGGCGAGTGCGTCGATTCGTTCGAGCATCGCCGGGAAATCCGAGCTGACATGCAATCGAGCCGAGACCGCCATGGACTGGTCACTCCTCGTGATCGGTGCCGATGCAAGGCCACCGTACCGAGGAAGTCGCACCGTTCATGGTCATTCGGTCGAGATCGAACGCTCACCGATCCCGCGCTTCTGGTGGTTCTGCCGCACCAGCCCGACGGTCACGGCGACCGCGGCGACGGAGAAGGTGAGGAACAGCGAGTGCCGGGTGGACGTGTCGACGACCATGAGCGCGAGGAACGCCACCAGCGCGACGACCACAACCCACGAAAGGTACGGATAGCCCCACATGCGCACCGTCAGGTGCTGTCCGTCGCGCTCGGCGCGGGCCCGGCTGTGCAGCTGAGTGGCCGCGATCGTCAGGTAGAGCAGGACGATCACGGAACCGCTGGAATCCACCAGGAAGTCGAAGATCGCGGTGGTGGTGAAGAAGTAGTTCGCCGTGACGGTCGTCAGCCCCGCCAGTGCCACCGCGAGCACGGCCGGCACCGGCACCCCGGAGGCGTTCGACCGGGCGAACAGCCGCGGGCCCTTGCCATTGCTGGCCAGCGCGTACAGCATCCGGGACGCGGTGTAGATCCCCGAGTTCAGGCAGGACAGCACCGCGACGAGCACCACCAGGTCCATGATCAGACCGGCGTGCGGGATCCCCAGCCGGTTGAGCACCGCCGAGTACGGACTTTCGGTGATGCCGGCGTCGTCGTACGGCAGCAGGGTGGTGATCACGGCGATGGAACCGATGTAGAAGACCAGGATGCGCACCATCGTGGTCTTGACGGCCCGGCGCACCGCCTCCGCCGGACGCATCGCCTCACCGGCCGCGATCGTGACGACCTCGGCACCGCTGAACGCGAAGGACACCACGAGCAGCGCGGGCAGCACCGCGTACCAGCCGTTGGGCGCGAATCCGCCCTGTCCGAACAGGTTCGTCCCACCGGGCGCCGGAACCCCGGGCAGCACACCGAAGATCGCCAGCAGGCCGAGCCCGATGAACGCGACGATCGCCACCACCTTGATCAACGCGAACCAGAACTCCACCTCGCCGTAGGCACGCACCGCCACCAGGTTCGAGCCGGTCAGCACCAGCATGAACACCAGCGCGGCGGCCCAGTCCGGCACCACCGGCAGGATCCCGTGCAGCAGCGCGCCACCGATGACGGCTTCCACGCCGACGGTGACGCTCCACGAGTACGCGTAGAGCCAGCCGATCGCCAGCCCGGCCCAGCTGCCGAGCTCGCGCGACGCGTAGCTGGCGAAGGAGCCGGTTTTCGGTGCGGCGACGGATAGTTCGGCGAGCATCCGCATGATCAGGATGACCAGCAGTCCGGCGATCGCGTACGCCACCAGCGCCGCGGGACCGGCCTTGTTGATGACCGCGCCGCTACCGACGAACAGGCCGGCGCCGATCACCCCGCCGATCGCGATCATGCTCATCTGCCGGTCGCGAAGCGCTGGTCGCAGCCCGCGCGCTTCGGTCGATTCCTGGGTCCGTTCCACGGACGTCGATTGATCGTTCATCTTGCCTCCAAGATGTCTCAACCGATCGATCGATCGAGAGATCCATGCACGATAGGTCTCGCAAATCAAGAGGTCAATAGCGACTTCCGCTGCCCAAGACCGATGTATCCGTCTTGTCACCGGTACGGTTGGGGGTGATCAGATCGATCAATCGACCGATATTTCGGGGAGCGCGAAGCGATGAGCGCACGAGGACGCGCGGGAGACGACACTCAGCGACAGGTGTGGGAGTCGGCCGTCCGGCTGTTCGCCGCGCAAGGCTTCCACGGCACCGGCATCCGCGAACTCGCTGACGCCGCACAACTTTCCCCGGCGACCCTCTACCACTACATGGGCACCAAGCAGGACCTGCTGTTCTCCATCATGCGGACCTGCTTGGACCGGCTGGTGATGGCGGCCGAACGGGTAGCGGCCGACGCCGCCCAGCCGCAGGAGATCATCGCCAGCCTGGTGCACGTCCACGTGCTCACGCACGCGCTGCACCGCGACGAGACGACCGTGGTGGACAACGAGCTCGGTGTGCTCGACGCCGAGCGCCGGGCGACGATCGTGGAAATCCGGGACCGCTACGAGGAGTTCTGGCGCAGCGCGGTCGCGGACGGCTGCGAACGCGGCGTCTTCGCAGTTCCCGACCAGCGCTTCGCGCGCATGGCGGTGTTGGAGATGTGCTCCGGCGTGGCGAAGTGGTACTCCCCCGAGGGCGAGGAGAACCTCGACGCGATTGCCACCGCGCACGCGCAACTGGCGCTCCAACTGCTCGGCGTCCCGGCCACCCGCCTCGCCGCAACCGCTCTCCCCGAGGCCGCCGACATCCACGGTCTCATCGAAGAGATCTGGCACATCCAACTACCGTCCATGCGAGCCCGCGCAGCCCGCAGCTGACCTGCGTCTCCGCTCGGGGTTCCGCAACTTCAATGGAAATCAGACGTCCGATTTCCCTTAAGCCTGACGGCATTCTGACCTGCATGTATGGACTTTTCGGCACGCACAGCCCGGCAACGAGTCTTGCGTACTTGCGGACCAGCCCGTAGCAGGGCCCTGGCACCGGGCCCCGCTACGGTGGCGTCGGTCAGCGGCCGAGGGCCGGGTCGCTGGTCGAGGGGTGGCCGTCCTCGAGGTGGCCGGCGAAGGTCCGGATCCACGCGGTTCCCGGTACGGAGACGGTCATGTCGTACCAGCCGCCGGAGGAGCTGGTGTCCAGCGTCGCCCGCCCGCCCTTGACCGGGACGGCGCCGCGGTAAGCGTCCTCGACCTGGACGGTGACGCCGCTGGGTGCGGTGACCGTGACGACGAGCGTGCGGCTGTTGCCCTGACGGCGGACCGCCACGGTGGCAGCATCCTTGACCGTGTCGCCGGCGTACCGGCGGAAGAAGCCGTTGGGACCGTGCAACTGCACGTCGTATGCCCCGGACACCGGCCACGACGCCGTCAGGTTGTCGCCTGCGCCGACGGTGTAGCTGTGCGGGGTGCCCGCCGGTGCGATGAGCCGAGCCTGGACGTGCACGCCGAGGTGGCCCTTGTTCGCGAGCTCGACCTTGATCGCATCCTTCGCGGGCAGCTCGTGGACGTCGAGGTCGTAGCCGAGCGGACGGGCCGGACGGGTCCCGGACTCCTGCTTGGGCATCGTGCCGTCGGCCGGAACCGAGGGGTTGTAGCTCGGGTGCCGCTGATTGTCGGACGGCTTCCACGCGTCGGTCGACGGCAGCGACGGCATCTTGTTCACGGCGTGAGAGAAGTCGAACGCCGAGGTCAGGTCGCCGGCGATGGCCCGACGCCACGGCGTGATGTTCGGCTCCTTGACGCCGAACCGCTGTTCCATAAACCGGATGATCGACGTGTGGTCGAACGTCTCCGAGCAGACCCAGCCGCCCGTGCTCCACGGCGAGATCACGAACATCGGCACCCGCGGGCCCATCCCGAACGCGCCGGCGACGTAGTCCGCGTCGCCCGCTTTGCCCGCGTAGAACTCGTTGTCGGTCGGCACTGTCGAGGCCCCGGGGATGTCCGGGTTGTTGACGTGCGGCGGGACGACGTGGTCGAAGAAGCCGTCGTTCTCGTCGTAGGTGATGAACAGGGCGGTCTTGCTCCACACGTCGGGATTCGAGGTCAGCGCATCGAGGACCTTGGAGATGTACCAGGCGCCGTAGTTGGTAGGCCAGTTAGAGTGCTCGCTGAACGCCTCGGGCGCGGCGATGTAGCTGACCTGCGGGAGTTTGCCCGACTGCACGTCGTTGCGGAGGATCTCGAAGTAGTCCTGGCCGTTTCGGGCCTGGGTGCCGCGGCGGGCCTTCTCGTACAGTGCGTCGCCGGGCTGAGCGTTGCGGTAGGTGTTGAAGTACAGCAGCGCGTTGTCGCCGTAGTTGCCGATGTAGGCGTCGTCGGTGTAGCCCCACGAGCCGGCGCCGTCAAGACCGTTGCCCTCGTCCTGGTAGACCTTCCACGAGACGCCCGCCGCCTCGAGCCGCTCCGGGTAGGTCTTCCAGTCGTAGCCGGCCGCGTCGTTGTACAGGACGGGGCCGCCGCCCTTGCCGTCGTTGCCCGTCCAGCCGCTCCACATGTAGTAGCGGTTCGGGTCGGTGTTGCCGATGAACCCGCAGTAGTACGCGTCGCAGATCGTGAACGCGTCGGCCAGGGCGTAGTGGAACGAGGCGTCCGGGCGCTCCAGGTAGGCCATCGTCACTGGGGTCTTCGCCGGGATCCACTTGTCGTACATGCCGTTGTTGAACGCCTGCTGGCCACCCTTCCAGGTGTGATCGAGACCCTGGAGGAACTGCGCGCCAAGGTCCTCGACAGTGGGGTGGAAGGGCAACACCTCGCGCGTGCCATCGCTCTGGTGCCACACCGACTTGCCGCTCGGCAGCGTCGCCGGGTGCGGGTCGCCGAACCCGCGAACGCCGCGCATCGAGCCGAGGTAGTGCTCGAACGAGCGGTTCTCCTGCATCAGGACGACGACGTGCTCGACGTCCCGCAGCGAGCCGGTGGCACGGTTCGCGGGGATGGAGGCAGCGCGCGCGATGCTCTGGTCGAGCGCTGTCAACGCGGCGGCGCCACCGACGATGGACAGGAACCTGCGGCGGTCGATGTCGACCATGGACGTACTCCTCGGGGCCGGACGGTGGGTTACCTCGACAGCCTCGAATCAGTCGTTGAACGGCCGTTTATCCGTGGGTGAAAACCAAACGGCGGCCCGCGGGACTTTGCCCGGAACTGCAAGTCCTCCAAGAGGGCCAGGAATTCTCCTGCGGACTCGCACCGCCACCAGACCCACAGACAAACTGGCCGAATCCCGGCGCGGCTTCCCGGTGTCCTTGGAGCCCCGCAAGTGTCGGCGAAATGTGTCGAAATCTGGCTCTTGTGGTTCAGCCGGTCAGGCCCATTCGGTCGTGCTTGATCTCGCCGCCGACGACGGTGGCCGTCACCTCGACGTCCTTGATCGCACCGGGATCGACGCGGGTGAGGTCTTCGGACAGCACCGTGAAGTCGGCGAGCATGCCGCGGGCGAGCCGTCCCTTGCGGTGCTCCTGGTGGTCGGCGTACGCCGAGCCGCGGGTGAAAGCGCGCAGCGCCTGCAACGGAGTCAGCCGCTCAGCGGCGCCCATCACCTGCCCGTCCGCGGTTTCCCGGTTGACCAGCGCGTGGATTCCCAGCAGCGGGGCACCTTCCACGATCGGACAGTCCGAACTGCCCGGGACTTCGACACCCGCGCGCAGGAAACTGAGCTGCCGGTAGGCGAGCTTCGCCCGCTCAGCACCTAGCGCGGCGATCATCCCGTCCCCGAGTTCGTCGATGAACCGGCCCTGCGGCACCGGCACCACGCCCAGCCGAGCGATCTCGGCGACCTGGGCATCACTGGTCACTCCGCAGTGCTCGATGCGGTGCCGCACGTCGGTGCGGGGAAACTGCCGCTGGGCGCGGGCGTAGGCGTCCAAGACCAGCTGCACGGCCGCGTCGCCGATGGCGTGCGTGGCGACCTGCCAACCCGCCCGGTGCGCCCGCGAGATCTGTTCGCGCAGCCGCTCCGGATCGTCCTGGGTGAAGCCCCGATTGCCCACGGCATCGGCGTAGTCGCAGCACATCGAGGCCGTGCGGCCGATCAGCGAACCGTCGGAGAACAGCTTGACCGCGCCGATGCGCAGCGTGTCGTCGCCCAGTCCGGTGCGCAGGCCGAGGTCTAGCCCGAAGCCCGCGGAATCCGGCTCTCCCCCGTCGACGTCGTGCAGCGCGGCCATCTCCGGCATCACGGTGGCACGCACGCCGAGCACCCCGCGTTCCCGAGCGGTGAGGAAGGCGTGCAGGTCAGCCGGGCCGTTGCCGGTGAGGCGCCCCGCGATGCCGGGCTCGGTGATGCTGGTCAGCCCTTCGGCCAAGGCGACCTCCGACCCCAGCTCGATGGCCCGCACGAAGTCCTCGAGCGGCTCCGGCCGGATCAGCTCGTACACCAGGGCCTGCGCCTGTTCGGTGAGCAGCCCGGTGGGCAGGCCGGCCGAGTCGCGTTCGACCGTGCCGCCGGGAACGTCGGGCAGGTCGCGGGGATCGGCGTACCCCATCAGCCGGATCGCCGCCGTGTTGACCACGCCCATGTGCGCGGAGTTGTGCGCGAGCCAAACCGGTCGACCGCCGGTCAGCGCGTCCAGCGCTTCCCGGGTCGGGTGGGCACCGCCGATGCGGTTCTGGTCGTACCCGTGCCCGCGCACCCAGGCGCCTTCCGGCAACCGCTCGGCGTGCTCGCGGATCGCCGTGTACAGCGCATCCATGCTGGTGACAGCACTCGGCCGCAGATCGAGCTGGGTCAGGCGCTGCCCGCGCATGCTCAGGTGGTGGTGGGCGTCGTGGAAGCCCGGAACCACGTGCGCGCCGCCGAGGTCGACGACGTCGTCGGCGGTGCAGCCGTCGAGTTCGTCGTCCAGACCGACGAGCACCCCGCCGAGCACGCCCATCTTGCGCGCGCTGGGGCGATCGGGGTCCAGGGTCGTGATGTCGCCGTTGATGTACAGGACGTCCAGGTGCATGGGTGATCCTTCGACTGCAGGCGGTGAACCGGAACGTCCGGACACGCGTGTCTTGCGTCCCGGGCAGGAGCAACCCTACTCTGTCGATCGATCGATCGACCAGATCCTGACCTGTTCGGGGGGCGACGTGGCAGAACCGAGCACCACCGGCGGACCGCACGTGATCGACTACTGGTCACCGGTCTACTTCGACGAGCTGGACCCCAACGGCCACCTGCACAACGCGCGCTTCGCGTTGCACGTCGAACGGGCCCAGACCGCGGCTTTCGCGGCGGCGGGATTCGACACCGGGGCCGTGCTGGACCGGCATCCCGACCTGCACTACGTCGTCCGCCAGTTCAACATCGAGTTCCACGCGCCCGTCAACAGCGCCGGGCACCTGCTGGTGGCACTGGACCTGTCGAAACTCGGCCGTACCAGTGCGACCTGGACGTTCCGCTGCGGCCCGCCCGAAGCGCCCAACGCCACCGGCGCGCAAACGATCGTGAAGATCGGCACCGACGGCCGACCGCTCCCCTGGTCACCACGGATGTCCGCGCTGGCCGGTTGAACCAGAGCACGCAAACCAGCCCCGAGGAGGCAAGAATGTCCGCACCCCAGACCGGGTCGCTGGTCGAGACCGAGTTCGACGGCGACATCGGCGTGATCCGGCTGAACCGCCCGGAATCCCTGAACGCGGTGAACACCGCGCTGGTGGAGCAACTGGTCGCCGCGTTCGACTCCGTGCTCGCCGCGCAGGTCCGGGCCGTCCTGCTCACCGGCAGCGGCCGCGCTTTCTGCGCCGGCCACGACCTGAAGGCACCTCCCGAAGATCCCGCGACCGTGCAGACCCGGCTGGACCGGATCCAGGACGTCACGCGCCGGATTCGCAGCTGCCCGGCGCCGGTGATCGCGGTGGTGCAGGGATACGCCGTGGGTGCGGGCGCGGAGTTCGCCCTGGGCTGCGACCTGGTGCTCGCCGCTGAAGACGCGCAGTTCCGCTTCCCGGAGGTGGGGCTCGGACTCAGCGCCACCGGCGGGCTTTCCGCCCTGCTGCCGATGCTGGTCGGCCCGATCAAGGCCAAGGAACTGGTGATGTTCGGCGAGCCCCTCGCCGCCACCGATGCGCACCAGCTCGGGCTGGTCAACGCGGTAACCCCCACCGACGACCTGCTGCCGACCGCGATGAGCTGGGCGCGGCGGCTGGCCGAGCTGCCGCCGGCACCGCTGGCGATGGCCAAGGAAGGCATCGACGCCGGTACCGATCGCGCCCTGGAATCGGCTCTGTCGCTGGAGATCCAGCACGCGATCCGCACCGACGAGCTGAGCGCGGCGAGCCGGGATGGGAGCGACCGATGAGCGACCGCGAACAGTCCCTGGCCGATCTCGTCCGCCGCGCAGCCGAGCAGTGGCCGCAGCGGGTGGCGTGGACGTTCGACGCGCTCGACCAGGAGCTCACCTTCGCCGACGTCGACCGGCGCAGCGACGCCTTCGCCGCGCTGCTCGCCGAGCAGGGGGTCACCGCGGGCGATCGCGTGGCGCTGATGCTGGCCAACCGGCCGGAGTTCCCGCTCGCCTGGCTGGCCGCGGCCAAGCTGGGCGCGGCGATGGTCCCGGTGAACACCAACTACCAGGACTACGACGCCATGCACGTCCTCGCGCACTCCGGCGCGCGAGTCGTGCTGACCACGGCGCAGCACACTGACCTGCTCACGCGGATCAAGAGTTCCACGTCGCTGCAACACGTCCTGGACGTCGACGCGGTCCCGATCCCCGACGCGCAACCGCCGAAGTGCCCCCCACCGATGCCCGAGACGATCGCCAACATCCAGTACACGTCCGGCACCACCGGAGCCCCGAAGGGCTGCGTCCTGCCCCACCGCTACTGGGTTTCGCTGGCCGCTGGGCTGGTCGAGGACTTCCCGCGGATCAACGCGCAGGACACCATCCTGACCGCCCAACCCTTCCACTACGTCGATCCGCAGTGGAACACCGCGCTCGGCCTCGCCTCCGGCGCCCGGCTCGTGGTACTGGACCGGTTCCACCCCACGACGTTCTGGTCCAAGGTCCGCGAGCACGAGGTCACCTGGCTCTACTGCCTCGGCCTGATGCCGAAGCTGCTGCTGGACATGCCGCCATCGGAGCACGACCGCGACCACCGGGTCCGCTCGATCAGCGCCTCGGCGATCCCGCCAGACCTGCACGCCGCGCTCGAAAAGCGTTGGGGCGTCCCGTGGTTCGAGGCCTTCGGCATGACCGAGACGGGCAGCGACATCCGAATGACCCCCGAGGACCATGACGACACCGTGGGAACCGGCTGCCTCGGCCGAGCCATCGCCGGCCGAGAGATCACGATCCTCGACAACACCGGCTCGCCGGTACCGCGCGGCGCCACCGGCGAGCTGGCGATCCGAGGCGTCGGGCTGATGCACGGCTACTTCCGAGACCCGGAGGCCACCGACCGCGCGTTCCGCTCGGGCTGGTTCCACACCGGCGACCTGGCCAGGATGGACGAACACGGCCGCGTCTACTACGCGGGCCGCACCAAGGACATGATCCGCCGCAGCGGCGAGAACATCACCACAGGCGAGGTAGAACGCGTCCTGCAACTGCACCCGTCGGTAGACGTCGCCGCTGTCCTCCCAGAACCGGACGAACTACGAGGCGAAGAAGTCCACGCGGTCCTGGTCCTCCGAGACGAGAACTGCACCCCGGACGACCTGGCGGACTTCTGCGGCAAACAGCTGGCTTACTTCAAGGTCCCCCGCTACTGGACCTTCCGCCCCGCCCTCCCCCGAACCCCCTCGGAACGAGTGGCCAAACCAGCCCTCCGAAAAGAGCTGGCAACGGACCAACCCCCCAAGTACGACCGAAAAACCCAGCAGTGGACCCAATCCCCCACTGGCTGAGCGGAATTCAGGATTTGCGGGAACGCGAAAACAGGGAGAAGCGCCCCGCACCAGCAGGGCGCTTCCCAGCGCCGAGCGCGCGCATCATCTCAGTGGTGGCCTAGTTGGTGTTCGGATTGACCAGGAGCACTCGTCCGGTCTCAGGCGTGGACAACTTGCTCGTCCTCCTCCATCGGCTTGCCGAAGGTCACCGGCGGGAACTGGACCGCGATGCCGAGGACCACGAACAGCACGGCCATCATCGCGAACCTGCCGGTCAGGCCGCTGACGTCGAAGACGAATCCGGCCACCAGCGGAAACAGGTCACCGGACAGCGACCCCATCGCCAAGATGATCGAGGTTCCACGCCCCGGCCCCGGGTCGGGTAGAGCTCCGCCGCGAGCAATCAGATCGTGGTGTTCAAGATGATCATCGAGAAGTTGAACAGGAACCCGAAGACGAGCCCGGATCTACCTGCACAGTCCAAAAGGCTGGTCCGTGAGCAGGCCGGGTACGGCTCCTCGCAAGGAACCGACGAAACGCAACCCCCGGCACCGTGGGGGCCCGCGGGGGCTCGACTCCCGCGATAGATACGCGGAACGAGAAACGGCGAGCGCTCTACGCGAGCACTCGCCGTCCATCTCGTGGAGCTTGGGGGGACTTATTACAACCCTGCCCACTCAACGCATACGGCGCGACGGGGGTCCGGGGAACTCCCCGGGCGGGGTCTGGGGGTCGCACCCCCAGATGACATGACGAGATCGAAAAACAGCGAAGGCGCACCCTGCCGAGCAGAATGCGCCTTCGATCGAGTGGATCTTGAGGGAGCTTATTACAACACAAAAGACCAGGTCAGCACGCTAGAGACACTGCTTAAGAAGCTGCCGGACCCGGATGCACCAGCCCAACTGACACCGAAGCGGCAACGGCCGGGCCGAGCGCGGCGACACTTCTAGTCGCCGTAGGAGCCGCCTACGTCTCGTACCGACACGGCCGAGAATTCGCCCTACGCTTCGGCGCCGACGAGACCACCGCTACCCTCTGGCCGCTCATTGTTGATGGCTTGTTGACGATGGCGACCATCGAACTGTGGAAGGCTGGCCACCATCATCACGCCACCGGACAGTGGAAAGCATGGCTATCGTTCACCCTCGGCATCGGGCTATCGCTGTGCGCCAACATCGCCTCCGCACCCGAACTGAACGCCTTCTCCATCGCCGTCGCCGCCTGCCCACCACTGGCGCTCTGCTGTCCGTCGAACTGCTCAACCAGGCACTCAAGCGCCGCCGCGCGGAAACGGCAAGGGAGAACGTCCACGAAACCGACGAGACCGGGTCAGCGCAGCCCGAGTCGACGGACTCAGGCGAGGCCAGCCCGTCACCGGACGTTCCACGGGAAGGCGAGGATGTGCCAGCACCGCGCACGGCGGTGAACAACATGCCTGGTCACAACGTCAACAGTGCGGACGGTGTCCCGGTGGTGCCGCACGGTGAGGACGATGACCTGTTGCGGGAGGAGGCATACCGGCTCGACGCCGAACACTGGAACCTCTACCAGCGTCCGATCTCAGCCGACACACTCCGCCGAAAGCTCAGCATCGGCTCGAAACGAGCCCGCGCCCTCACACGCCACATCCGCCAGCACCACCAACCCGGAACGGTGTCGGCGGCGATCGAATGAACACCATGCTGACCTCTACCGCGTCAAAGGTAGATCAACATATCGCCCTGACCTGAGATTATGGAGATCGCGCAGGTCAGGCAGCGGCTCGCGCGCGAATTCTGAAGCCAGCCAGCGTTCCACACCACGGGCGTCCAGCCCTCACCAAGAGGCCACGGAGTACCCACACTCGACCGGAACCGCTGCCAACCGCGGTGGCCAAGTCGACCCGAAGGGGTGCGGCGCCGCGCCAGAACTCGTCTCCCCCGAATACATCGCTGTACCACTACGGCGGCGAAGACCCTGCACACAGCACTGCGCCCGGAGCCGGGGCGCAGTGCTGTGTGCAGGGTGACCTGGCGGTTGCTTCTGGGCGTATATAAGGGCCTCCGCAGCTGCGGAGGCCCTTACCGGAACGCCAGCTCGAGTTTGACGAGCGTCTTTCATACTTCTGAACTCCGCCTGATCCAGAACTTCCGGCGGGGCTCAGGACTACGAACGTCCTTGAGTTGGACCATGCATTCCTTCGGGGCTGTCGCGCCATCGCCCCTTCGGTTCACCGACCCTCTCAATCGATTCACCGCACTTTTAGTAAACTCCCATTCAGGGCATAAGTCAAGTGAATCGATCCGTCCGAGCTGCGGAAACTTGTGCAGACAGAGTCACGTAGGTCAACGAATGCGCGGAGAGAACACCGGATCTGCCCAACGTTCCCCGTCGTTCCCTTCGTTCGGAAACCATTGGCGGGCCTCTGCGGAGGATCGGCAGACAGTCGACGTGGTCGAAGCACTCGCGTTCGTCGAGGGAGCAGTCGCAGTCCGCCGTCGCCCAGTCGCGCAGCCGGGCAGCCTGGCGGCCGACAGGGTGTCCACGGCCGCCAGGCTGGCGCCGTCACCTGGGAATCCTTCGCCGAATCCCCCGACTGCCCGGTCTGCTCCCAAGCCCCGCAGAACAGCCGCTCTGGTCCACGCGATCAGGCGTAGGCTGAGGTCAACGAGGTTCTCGGCAACGTGAGCGGTCCCGCTTCCACAGTCCCGGGGGTCAGTACCGGTCGTCGAACGGCCGGGAAGGAGTTCCGCCATGGGACCGGACCAGCTGAACCCGGGCACCGCACAGGCCACCTCCACAGGCGCCTGCGTCGCAGTCAAACCGGGAACCGGCACGCGAGGTTTCGTCGACGGCGCTTGGTGGCCGCGATCGGCGAGCCCGACAACCGAGTTCACCGCGCTGCTCACCGCTCTCGCCGCCACCCGCGGTCCGATGACCCGGCTTGCCTACAACCTGGCCGCATGGGAGCCGGCCCCTCGGAAACTCCGCATCGAGGGGCACCAGGTACGTCTCGAAGGCTTCCACACGCTCGATCAGCACACGGTCAGCCTGACCGACCCGAGCGGACACCGAATGGTCCTGCTGGTCATCCCCGCGGACACGACCGAACTTCGCGGGAACGCGGTGCTGACGAGGGCGTCCGAACCGGACAACGTCGCCACACCCCACGATCTGCTCGCCGATGCCCCCGTTCCTGCGGTCGTCCCGCAGCCAACCGAGGCGTCGCCGGAAGCCCGCTGGGAAACCGACGGCGGCCACCTGCTCGCCGTCCGATAGGCCGCCGCGGGTTGTCGCCTGCGGCTGTCGGTCAGCACAGAATTCTCAACAGCCGAGTCACGCCGGGTGTCAGCGGAGAGTGCACTTGGCGCGCCACCGAAGGAGGTGTGTGCGATGCCGGTGCTGCAATTCGACCCGTTCCGCGATATCAGCCGGTTGGCCAACGAGGTGTTGACTGCGGCGCGCACGCCGCAGCCCATGCCGATGGATGCCTACCGCCGCGGCGAGGAGTACGTCGTCGAGTTCGACCTGCCCGGCATCGACCCCGAGTCGCTGGAGGTCACCGCTGAGCACAACACGCTGACGGTGCGCGCGCAGCGCAGCGCGACCGAGTCCAGCAGTTCGGAAGTGAGCTACCTGGTCACTGAGCGCCCCACCGGCACGTTCGCCCGGCAACTCCAACTCGGCGCCGCGCTGGATGCCGACCGCGTCCAGGCGGAGTACCGCAACGGGGTGCTGGCCCTGCGCATCCCAGTAGCCGAGCAGGCCAAACCCCGCCGCATCAACGTCGCCCGAAGCGACGAATCCCGCATGATCTCCGGGTCCACCACGGACCCCGATTAGACCGTCGACCTCTTCCAGCCCGCCGGTTCGTGCAGCTCGGAGGGCTGGCGCTTTCCTACTCCGATTCCTGGGTGGGTGGATCTTCGAGGAAGGTGCGGAGCTGGTCGGCCGGGAGCGGGTGGGAGAACAGCCAGCCTTGGTAGAAGTCGATTCCCCCCGGCTCTTCGCGTGGAACATCGCCGCGTTGGCATAGCGCAGCAGATCCGCGCCGACGGTATCCCGGTCAAGCATCGCGGCCCCGATCGAGGCCGACACGGCGACGGGGTACCCGAGCACGGGCACGCTCGTGCGCAGCAGCTCCGCCATCCACAATCCCGCCGTGCCCACCCCGGGGCACGAACTCGGTATCACGTTCCTCGACCATCAGGCCCCGATGTGTTCGATCCTCGCTCTGATTTTCGCACCGACGCAGCCGGACTCCCCTAGTCGTCGAGCAGCACCCCGGGTCTGCTCATCGAGCTTAGGCCTGGAGGTCGACGACGACCTTCAACTCGTCGGGGCCCGTCTCGAAGACATCGGTCCAGTCGCCCAGCGGGATCCGGCGGCTGATCAGGGACCCCAGCCAGTTCCGGTCCGCGCCGGCCAGCGCCTGCACGGCCTGGTTGTAGTGGCGCAGGTTGGCATTCACGCTGCCCAGGACGACGTCGTTGTCCAGCATCAGTTCGTTGTCGATCGCCGACGCTGGGAAGGGCACGGTGCGGTGGTGGCCCGTGTTGCCGGTCAGCACGGTGATGGCGTTGCGCGCGGTCCGTTGCAGCACCTCGAACACGACCTTCCCGGATCCGGTCGCCTCGATCACGACGGCGGGTTCGCAGCCCAGATCGTCCAGCGAGGTGTGGTAGGTAGCGCCCAGCGCGCGCACCAGATCCGGTTTCGGCCCTTCGGTGGCGTGGTCGAGAACGTGCATGTCCAGGCCGCGCTGCGTGCCGAACAGAGCGCCGAGCAAGCCGATCGGTCCCGCGCTGGTCACCAGCGCGTGGTGTGGAGCGAAATAGGCTCGTCTGCCGATCACGTCGGCCTGCTCCCACGCTTTGGCCACCACCGATGCGGGCTCGATCAGCACTCCCAGATCACCGAGCGCCGGGGTGACCTTGATCGCGAACTGGGGCTCGACCGTCCACTGCTGAGCACCGAACCCGTCCAACCCCTTGATGCCGCGCTCGGTGTACTCGCCGTTGAGGCAGAAGTCCCACTGCCCGGCCGTACACGCCTCGCACGGCAGCGGGTCCGGACGCCGAACGACACCCACCACGTAGTCGCCCTCCTGGAAACCGCTGATCGCGGGCGCGTGGACCACCTGGCCGACGGATTCGTGGAAGAGAACCATGCGGTCCTGCTCCGGCGGCAAGAGGCCACGTGCGCGTTCGGTGACGTCGCGATCAATGCCGCAGAACCCCACCAGCAGGCCACGCACGAGCAGCTCCCCCGGCTGCGGAACGGGATCGGGCAGTTCGGTGATCGCCGACAACTCCGGACTGCCTGGAACCACGGTGGCGGCCTTCACCGGAAACCCCTCCCCGTCGTCGGATGCGTGCGGACGTACGAGCAGAGAGCCCCAAGACAGGAACCACCAGAAGATGCCCAGTGGGCGTTGATCGAGCCGCCCCTGATGTCATGGCGTGCCGCACGCCGTGGGCCGAGAACCGCGGCGCGGGTGCACGACCTTCGGGAGATCGTGAACGCGATCCTGCATGTGCGCCGGACCGGAACCGCCTGGGAGCACTTCCCCCTGCAAGCCGGTGTACGGCGACTACGCCAGGCGGAAGGCGGGCGGACCGGCGAATCCACCCAAACCCGGCGAACGGAACTACCCGAACAGGACATCAGCACCCACATCAAGATCAGATGCCCTCTTCAGCCAAGCGCTCCCACGGAGCAACGTCCGCGGGAAGGATGGACATCAGCCACCGAATGTCCCCATGCGCCTCTTCCTCCGTGTCAAAACCGATACGCGCGTGTGGTTCCCCGTGGGCGAGGTACGTGACCAACCACTTGTCCGCAGCGTGCTCCAAAACGATCTCGAAGCAGCCGTCCTCATGCCAGTGACCGCGCCCTGCGCACCATCGGCCAACGACCTTGCTCATTGACTGCTCATCTCCCCATGCGGCCACGTTGCCAGCAGCGCCGAACCCTGGGGAGCGCTACAACCGCACTCAACCACAAGCATGCCTCTGTTCGAACCTCCGAACAGAGGCTTCTGGCTCAGAGCTTGCGGTGTCGGCCCGTGGCTGGCTCTGGGTCCGTGACGTCCCCGTCGAGCCAGGTTCGTCCGATAGCCGACAGGTAGACGCCTCACCCATGTCCCTGTTCAAGGTGGCGCGGAAGTACGGCATGTCGGCGCTCGGGTTGGGTCCCTTCACCGGGATGCCAGCACTCCTCCTATCTCACCAGGGCTGCTCTTGGCTAGGCTGGGTGAATGGCCGAGCAGCTGGTCACGGAACGACTCGTGCTGCGGTCGTGGCACATCGGCGACGCCCGAGCGGCACTGGATGTCTTCGGGCACACCGACGTGGCAAGGTGGCTCAGCCCGATCATGGAGCAGGTTCCCGACCTACCGGCTATGCGTCTGCTGCTGCGGCAGTGGATCGCTGAGGACGCCAGGTCGATCCCACCCGCCGGACGATGGGCCATCCAACAGCGCAAGGACGAGCGCGTGATCGGCGGCGCGACGCTGCTGCCCCTGCCACCCGGCAACCAGGACCTCGAGATCGGTTGGCAACTGCATCCGGACGTGTGGGGACAGGGCTATTCCGTCGAGACGACGTACGCGCTGGCGCAATGGGCATTTCAGCACGAGGTCGACGAGATCTTCGCGGTCGTTCGGCCCGACAACACACGCGCCGCGGCTGCGGTACGTCGCAACGGCATGGAATGGGTGGGGGAAACGAGCAAGTACTTCGGACTGACCATGGAGGTGTTCCGACTCCGCGTAGCCGACCTCGACCTGGCGGCCAAACAGCAGCGGCTGCCCCCCGGCTTCGAAGCGGAATGACTCAGTCCGCCAGCCTTCGCCAGGCCCGTACACGCGATGCATTGCCAGCCGGGGAACTCCTGTGTGGATTGGCGAGTCGCCGTCACGTGTCTGGCGTTCCTTGCAAGCGGAGGCAGAAGCAGGCGCCTTCGTCGTCGTTGGGCTCGTACCAGACCTCGCCGCCGGTGGCACGGGCGAGGCTGCGGACGATCCACAGCCCGAGGCCGGTTCCCTCCATCTGTCGCCGCGCGCGAAGCTCGCGGCTGAAACGTTCGAACAAGTGAGGCACGAATGAGTCCGGCACGCCCGGCCCCCGGTCGCACACCCGGATCTCGACCCACCCCGACTGCTCGGTGGCCCGCACCTCGACGGGTGGGCGTCCATAGGTGAAGGCGTTCTCCAGGTAGTTGGTGAGCATCTCAGAGAGCTCGTAGCGGTCGACGACGGCCACCAGGTCAGGGCTGCACGACAAGCTCACGTCCTGAGCTTTCTCCTCGAAATCGGCCAGCCGTTCCAGGAGGGCCTCGAGCACGCGCACGGGTTCCGGGCTGGCACGGGTGTCCTCCGCGTCGATTCTGGAAGCAGTGAGGAGTTTGTGCATGAGTGCCTGAAGACGGTCTATGCCAGCGGCGATCTCATCGATGAGCTCGACCGTCTGTTCCTCGCTGAGCGTGGCACGCCCTTCCCGCAGCAGATGTACAAGCAGTTTGATCGCGGCGACCGGGGTGCGGAGCTCGTGGGCGGCCACGGCGACCACGGTCGTCTGCCGTTCCAGGGCGACTTCCAGGTCTTGTTCGGCTTGCTTTCGCCGCGTGACATCGCGGAGCGCGGCGACGTAGACGTGCTCGCCGTGCAAAGTCGTGGCAGTGACCCGCATTTCGACCACCCGGGCGGATCCGTCCGGCTGTATCAGGTCGATCTCGCTGGTTTGGTGGACGACCGTCGGGGCACCGAACACGCTGCCGACGAGATCTCCCGTCGAGCGGGCGAAGAGCATCTCGGCGGCCGGATTGGCAAGGCGGATGATCCCCCGCTCGTCGACGGCGACGATCCCGTCCGCCGACGCCTCCACCATGGCCTGGTTCGCACCGTCGCGGAACCGCGAGCCGACGGTCCGCTCCGGTTCGGCGCCTGCCGCAGCACGTTGGTCGGGGTGAGGGTTACTCATCGGTTCTGGGCCCCTGTGTTCAACCGGGCCTGGTCGGCCGCTGCGGATCCTCGACGAGGGAATTCGCGGCGAGGATGTGGGCGACGCCGCGCAAGGGTTCGCCGATGTGCAGGCCGGTTCCGTCGATCGTGACCTGGCGGATGCTGTGGTCGTGCGCGGTGCCCCGAGCCTGCACGACGGCGATGGCCCGCTGGATCTCGCCGGCGTGTTCAAAGTCGCGGAGCAGGATCGTGACGTCGGCGAGACTGGCGATCTCCACTGCGACCGAGGGCTCCAATGCAGGAGCAAGATGGACACCGGCCGCCGACGTGAGCAGTGCTGTGATCTCGCGGGGCCGCAGCACCGCACCCAGCGAGACGAGAAAGTCCAGCAACGCTCGCGGTGTGGCGACACGCTCGAGTGCGGACAGCGTGTCGATGACCATCCGGTCCGGGGCGAACTCCGCCACGCTGCGCCTGAGCCGGATGAAGTGGTCCTCCAACGACGCCACCTCCGGGTACTCCGCCACGATCCGGAGCCTTCCGGTCGCTTCCATGGCGTCGAGATCGAGTCCCCAGCCGGCGGCGTTGCGGCCAAGCTGCTCGCGGGTCTCGTCGAAGGTGTAGAACAGGCAGCGCTCCCCCGCGACGTACGCGGCGGCGGCGAAACGCAGGCTCGTCAACGTCTTGCCCGCGCCGGTAGACCCGCTGAGCAGAACGATTGCGTCCCGGTAGAGACCACCACCGCACATCTCGTCCAGCTCGGCGATGCCGGTGGAGACGCGGCCCTGAGATGCGCGCTCGCGCGAGGCGAGGAAGGCGAGGGGCATGACGACGATCCCCTCGAACGGGGCGATGGCGAACAGCCATTCCCCGGTGCGGTGCGAGGCACCTCGGAACTTGACGATCTCGATGGTCCGGCGTCGCCGCTCCTGCTGGAGGACGTTGCGCAGGATGATCACGTTGTTGAGCACGAATTCCTCGATGCCGTACCAGGACACGCCGTCGTGCTCGGCGGCCCGCTCCGCGGTGAGCACCGACGTGACTCCGAGCGCTTCGAGCGAGGAGGCGATCCGGAACAGCTCGCTGCGCACGTTGCCGATGTCGCTGAAGCGGGTGAAGAGCGCGCCGAGGGAGTCCAGCGAGACGCGCCTGGCGCCGACCTGGCCGACCGCGTGCTCGATGCGGGCCACCAGCGCGCTGAAGTCGTAGCTTCCGACGGTCGAAGTTTCCTCGAACTCGGCCGACGCGTCGACGAATGCCCACCGCCCCTCGGCCTCCCACCGTTCGATGGGAAACCCCAGCGAAGCGGCGTTGCGGCGAATGTCGGTCGGCGTCTCCTCGAAGGTGACGAACACCCCGGCCTCGTCGAAACCGCGGATGCCGCGGGCGAGGAACTCAACGGCGAACAGCGTCTTGCCGCTGCCGGTCGTGCCGGTCACGAGCGTGGACCGCCCAGCGGGAAGCCCGCCCAGCGCGACCTGGTCGAAGCCGCTGATACCGGTGGGGATCCGCTCGATCTCGTTGCGACCGGCCACGGTCACCGCCTCTCCGAAGGCAATGCGTCCGGGGCCGGGAGGCCGAGGGCCGCGGCGGCACGGCCGTGATCGGACAGATCCCCGATGACCCGCCGTTGCGGCAGCGGCGCGAGCCTGACCACCGTGGGCGTGGCCAGGATTCGTTCCTCTGCCGCCACGTCCGGGCGTTCGGCGGCGTCGATTACCTCGAGTTCGTAGCGACCGGGAACCATGGACTCACACAGCAACCGCAGGTTCGTCACCGCAGCCTGGGACCGCTCCGTCTGCCCCGCCACGTACAACCTGAATGAGTACATAGTCACCCGAACAAGCACGTCCGCCCCATACCGAACCCCCAACCGGGCTGCACACCCGTTTGTACCCCCGGGCTGTCCACCCTGCCCGTCCACAATGCGGCCCGGTTACAGGTCTGCAGGCCTTCGCCCGCGTCCTCGCACAGACCAGGTAACACCGCAGCGAACGGATGCAAATGCCTGGCGCGCTGAGCTGCGCGGGAACCTCAACGTCCCTAGCCTGAATCCCTTGGGATACGCCAAGCCCCAGGAGAAGATCAGTGATGGGAGCGTCTGTGACCGCACTCGGCCGAGCATCGTTGCACCGGGTCGCGGTCCCACTGCTTGAGGCGGTCACGGCGCCGCACGGCCCGGACCGCTATCTCGAGATGCTCAACCCGATGTGGTCGCTGCGCGAGGTGCGGGCCAAGATCATCGATGTGCGGCGTCCCGCTGTCGGCAGCGCCACGCTGTTGTTGCGGCCCAACGGAAACTGGCGGGGCTTCCGCGCCGGACAGCATGTCGCATTCACCATCGAGATCGACGGGGTGCGTCGAACTCGCTGTTACTCACTGGCCTGTTCCGCGCACTGCCCGGACGGCCTGCTGGAACTCACCGTCGCCGCGGAGCCAGAAGGCATGGTTTCCGGCCATCTGCACTCCGACGCCGGTCCGGGCACCGTGGTTCGACTGTCGCAGGCGCAGGGCCGTTTCACGCTGCCTGACTACCGCCCTGAGCACATTCTGCTGATCAGCGGTGGCAGTGGGATCACACCGGTGATGTCGATGCTGCGCACGCTGTGCGAGGACGGTTTCTGCGCGGTGGACCGTGCCGGACAAGTCACCTTCCTGCATTACGCCCGCAGCGCGGCCCACGTCGCCTACCTCGACGAACTGGCGGTACTGGCCACCGCGAACCCCGGGCTGCGCCTGCTGCGCGCCTACACGCGCGGCAGCGGCGGCGAGCTCGCCGGCCGGTTCGATGCAAAGCACCTGCCCAGCCTCGGCTCCGACGCCGCGGCGTGGGTGTGCGGGCCCGCCGGACTGGTCGACGCGGTCCGCGCACACTGGCAGCGCACCGGGATCAGCGTGCCGCTACAGACCGAGCAGTTCACCGCACCCACGCCGGCGCTGCCCGCCGACGACGGCAAGCCGTACGGCGAGGTGTGCTTCACCCGGAGCCGCCACCGGGTGGCCAACACCGGCGAGACCCTGCTCGAGCAGGCCGAGGCCACTGGCTTGAACCCCGAGTTCGGCTGCCGGATGGGCATCTGCCTCACCTGCACCAGCCGCAAGACCACCGGCAGCGTCCGTCACCTACACACCGGTGAGTTGTGCACCGAGCCGGACTCCGAGATTCAGATCTGTTCCACCGTGCCCGTGGGTGACGTTGCCGTCGACCTGTAGCCGCCTGCCCTGAAAGGAGTCGTCGTGCCGCACAACACGCCTACCCTCACACCCGAGCAATGCGACGCCTTCGGCGCCGAGATGGACGCACTGCGCCAGCGCATCGTCTCCGATCTCGGCACCAAGGACGCCGCGTATATCCGCAAGGTCCTCCGCGCGCAGCGCGCGCTGGAGGTCACCGGCCGCAGCCTGCTCTTCGCCGGTTTCCTACCACCCGCATGGCTCGGCGGCGTCACGGCACTGTCCTTGTCCAAGATCCTCGACAACATGGAGATCGGCCACAACGTCCTGCACGGCCAATACGACTGGCTGCGCGACGAAGCACTCAACTCCCGAAACTTCGAATGGGACATCGTCGCACCTGCCGAGCTGTGGAAACGCTCGCACAACTTCGGTCACCACGCCTACACCAACATCGTCGGCAAGGACCGCGACATCGGCTACTGGATCCTGCGGATCACCCCCGAGCAGCGCTGGACCCCCTACTACCTGGGCAACCCGATCTACGCGGCGCTGCTGTCGGTGATCTTCCAGTGGGGCGTGATGCTGCACGACCTCGAAGCCGAACGGGTCATCTCCGGGGAGAAGGGCTGGGACGAGGTCTCGGCCGACGCCAAGAAAATGGCCGCCAAGGCGCTGCGCCAAGTGGCCAAGGACTACCTGCTGTTCCCCGCACTGACCGGCCCGCTGGCCCCACTCACCTTCGCCGGCAACGCCACGGCGAACCTGGTCCGCAACCTGTGGGGCTTCTCGATCATCTTCTGCGGGCACTTCCCGGACGACGTCGCCACCTTCACCGAGGAAGAGGCCGCGAACGAAACCCGCGGGCAGTGGTACGTACGCCAGGTGCTCGGCTCGGCGAACATCACCGGCAGCAGACTGTTCCACCTGCTCTCCGGCAACCTCAGCCACCAGATCGAGCACCACCTGTTCCCCGACATCCCCGCCCGGCGCTACCCGCAGATCGCCGAAGACGTGCGCGACGCGTGCCGCCGCTACGGACTGCCGTACAACACCGGACCACTGCACCGACAGCTCGGCTCCGTCGCCCGCAAACTCATCAGACTCGCACTACCCGGAGGCAGACCGGACGAGAAGCACCCGGAAGAGCCAGCCACGAAAACCCCGGCGGCCTAACGATCTCCGGTCGCAGCGGCGTCGATCAGTCGCATGCGGTTGGTGTTGGCCTGCCCGTCCGTCCTATTGCGACAGAAGTACGCCACTGGCCCCGGCGATGACCGCTTTCGCGGACGCACCATTGTGCTGGAGTGCCGCTGGCCGTCCCGGTCATCTCAACGTGCTGCAACGCGGGTTGAACCAACGCTGAAACGTCCAACTCGCGCAACGGGTTCATGGCCGACGACGTGCGAGCCGTTGCGTTCCACCGTCGGGACCTCACGAGGCGGACGACATTGGCGTGCAGTACCTGACGGTCCACGGGTATCGCCGGGCTTTCCGGCGTGCGGGGTCCGGGCCGACGCTGCTGTTCATCCACGGCATCGGGGACAGCTCGCGGACCTGGCGCAAGGTCCTCGCGTCGCTCGCGGCGCACTTCACCGTGCTCGCACCCGATCTGCTCGGGCACGGTGATTCAGACAAACAGCCCGCCGACTACTCCGCAGCCGCCTACGCCTGCGGGGTGCCTCGAACTTCTCGACATCGATCGCGCGACCATCGTCGGCCACTCGTTGGGCGGCGGCGCGGCGATGCAGTTCGCATACCAGTTTCCGGAACGCTGTGAACGGCTCGTGCTGGCCCGACGCCACCCGGTGGTCACCCCGTCGGGCAACTCATGCACGGCATCCTGGCCACATTCAACGAGTACCAATCACTCCAGTCCGGTGCCGACATCGCCAAGAAGATGAGGCATAAGGCCCGCAACGGAGGCACCATCGGACGCGCATTCCTCGGCTACCTCAACCACATCGATCATTCCGAAGGTCGTGTCATCCGCACCATCGTCGTTGACGAGGAACGCGCACCGCTGGTGCAACTCGGCTTCGAGCTGTATGACACCGGGGACTACACGCTCGACGAGCTGGCAGACGAACTCTTCGACCGCGGCCTGCGCACACGCCCCACCGCCAAGCACCCGGCAAAGAAGGTCTCGATCAACAAACTCTCGCAGATGCTGCGCGACCGCTACTACCTCGGCTACGTGACTTACAAGGGCGAAGAGATCCGGGGCCGACACAAACGGCTGATCGACGAAGACCTCTTCGACCGCGTTCAAGACCGGCTCAACTCTCGAACTGCGGCCAAGGAGCGGCGCCGGGTGCACCACCACTACCTCAAAGGCTCGGTGTTCTGCACACGTTGCCGTCGTGCCGGCATCACCCAGCGAATGATCATCCAACTCACTGTGAACCGGCACGGGACCGAGTACCGGTACTTTTTCTGCCGCAACAAGCGCAACGGCACCTGTCAAGCGCCCCACGTCCCCGTTGACTTGGTCAAAGACGCAGTCGAACGCCACTACGAGAGCATCCGCTTCACTCCGGCGTTCATCGCAGACGTCCGAGTTCAGATCGACACCGTCATCAGCGAACAGGAGAAATCCGCACGGCTCCTACACCAGCAGCTCAAGAACCAGCTCCAAGAACTCGATGCCCAGGAGGAGAACCTGATCGACTTGGCAGCCGACGGCACCCTGCCGCAAACCAAGGTCAAAGCGAAGCTGCGCGACATCGAACGCCAACGCAAACACCTGGCGGGACGCCTAGACAGCGCCAGCGCCGACCTCACCGACAGCGCCCGCCTCATCGAGGCCAGCCTCCAGCTCCTCGAAGACCCCGCGAGCTGTATCGGCGCTGCAACGACCATTCAGCGGCGCCTACTCAACCAGGCGATCTTCCACGGGCTCTACAGCGACGACGAGGAGATCACCCACGGCGATCTTCGTGAGCCCTTCGGGAAACTCCACGCCCTCAAGCACGCGCAAGCGAGCAGCCGAGACGGCCACGACTCCTCCTCCATCTCGGAGCCCCGAAACAGCAAAGGGGCCACCCGCCAAGCGGGTGGCCCCTCATCGCTGTCCAACGTTGAGATCCTGCTTCAGGACCTAAACTCAGGCCCGGGCTGTAATAACAACCCCAAGGTGGAGGTGCCGGGAATCGAACCCGGGTCCTCCGCCGCTTCACCAAGTCTTCTCCGTGCGCAGTCCGCTATGTCTCTGCTTGGCTCCACCGGTCACGCGAACTAGCCGATGTGACGAGCCCAGTCGCTGTTTGGTGTCCCACCAGGTTCCGCGACCGAACCTGGCGGTGAGAGCCTCCTAGCTGATGCCGGATTCCGGGACGGAGGCGCTCCCGGTCCGACAGAGTCGCTCCTCGCTCAGGCGGCGAGGGCGAACTCGCGCTGACTCTTGTCGGCGCTTATTAGGTTGCAGCGACGCTCACGGTGGTCTCCTGCCTGCACCGGCACGCTTCCCTTGGATCAACGTACGGAGTCGAAACCGTTCACCCCCTCGTCTCCGGCTCGGCTTTCGAACCGGTGTACCCCAGCATAACGCGTGGCGTCCCAGCGATCATTCCCATATCCGGAAACGATCAGATGGCCAGCAGTCGGGCCGGGGTGTCGTGCAGCACTGCGCGCAGGAACTCCGCGCCGAGCCGCCCGTCTTCCTCCGCCCATCCCGCGATCGTCGCCAGCTGTTCGGCGTACGGGTACGGGATGTTCGGGAAGTCAGTGCCGAGCACCACGCGGTCGGCGTGCTCGGCCAGTCGCGCCGACCAGTCCACTGGCAGCGACGCGAACTGCTCGCTGAAGGCGACGCCGACCATGGTGGTGTCGATGTGCACCTTCGAGTACTTGCCCACCAGGTCCAGCGCGGTGCCGTGCTCGGGCATTCCGGCGTGCGCCAGGACCGCTACCAGCTCGGGGTGGCTGCGCAGCACCTGCTCGAACACGTCGAGCCCGGTGTGGACGCCGGGACGCGGGCCGTTGCCGCAGTGCACGACGACCGGGATCCCGGCCTCCGCGAGCAGCCCCCACGCCGGCTGGAGCAGGTCGTCACGCGGGTCAAAAGCACCGACCTCGACGTGCACCTTCACGCACTTCGCACCGGCATCCAGCGCCTTGGCGAGGTAGGTGCCGACCTCGGGCTCCGGGAAGATCGTCGCCGTCGGCACCGCGCCCGGGGTGCGGTGGCCGAAGTCCACCGCCCAGTCGGTCAGCCATTCCGCCATGCCCGGCTTGTGCGCGTAGACCAGCGGGGCGAACGTCGTCACCCCGAGATCGCGCAGCACCTGCAGGCGGGCTTCCTCGGAGTGGCGGTAGAAGATCGGCCACTCGACGCCGTAGTGCTCACCGGCCTGGTCGAAGTACGACCAGACCTTGTGCAGCACGCGCTCCGGCAGGAAGTGCGTGTGGATGTCGATCAGCCCGGGAAC
This sequence comes from Saccharopolyspora sp. NPDC002376, assembly GCF_053593195.1. NCBI lineage: Bacteria > Bacillati > Actinomycetota > Actinomycetes > Pseudonocardiales > Pseudonocardiaceae > Saccharopolyspora > Saccharopolyspora sp. NPDC002376. The sequence goes on along the minus strand of NZ_JBSFBZ010000032.1, from coordinate 47,946 downwards.
GCCGAGTCCGGCCACCCAGCCAGGGACCTCGGCGTCGCTGCGCGGCCCCATCAACGCATTCCCTTGCGGGCGCGGCCGATGGCTCGCTGCATCTCGCGCTGGGCATCACGCTTGGCCAGGTCCTGCCGCTTGTCGTGGTCCTTCTTGCCGCGCGCGAGCGCGAGCTCGACCTTGGCCCGGCCGTCGCTGAAGTACAGCGACATCGGAATGAGGCTCAACCCGCTCTCCTTGATCTTGCCGACCAGTCGGAGGATCTCGTGCTTGTGCAGCAGCAGCTTGCGGGAACGGCGCGGCTCGTGGTTGGTCCACGTCCCCTCGGTGTACTCGGGGATGTGCACGTTGCGCAGCCAGACCTCGCCGTCGTCGACGGTGGCGAAGCCGTCGACCAGCTGGGCCTTGCCCTGCCGGAGGCTCTTCACCTCGGTGCCGGTCAGCGCGACGCCGGCCTCGTAGGTGTCCAGCACCGCCCAGTCGTGCCGCGCCTTGCGGTTCTGCGCGATGACCTTGCGGCCGCGTTCCTTCACCATGCCGACAACTCTAACCGCCGTGTCACCCGAGTTTCTGACACCACAGGGCGTTCCCGGCGATCGGCGTTCTGATGACGGAGAGCCACGGTTTCCGCGGAAACCGTGGCTCTCCTGGAGATCGTCTTACAGCCGGACGTAGAGGCGGAGGGTGACGTAGCCCGTACCAGCCGAGATGGCCGCCGCCACCAGCAGCAGGACCGGCGAGATCACGGCGACGTCACTCCATTCGATGCTGGGGACGATGCCGCCGAACGACGACAGGACCTTGTCGAGGAACAGCGCCTTGATCGCCGACAGGCCGATGATGCCCAGGATCGCACCGATCAGACCGGAGACCACCGCCTCCAGCAAGAACGGCAGCTGGGTGTACCAGCGGGTGGCACCGACCAGGCGCATGATGCCGGTCTCGTTGCGCCGGGTGAACGCCGAGAGCTGGATGGTGTTGGAGATCAGCAGCAGCGCCGCGAGCGCCTGCACCAACGCAATGAAGAAGGCGACGTTGCGGACCGTGTTCAGCATGCTGAACACCTGGTCGAGGTAGTCGGCCTGGTTGACCACGTTGTCCACGCCGGGACGACCGTCGAACTCCTGCTGGATCGCAGCGAAGCGCTCCGGGTCGCTCAGCTTGACGCGCAGCGAGGCAGGCATCGCCTCGGCGCGGGCGACGTCGCGCAGCTCCGGCTGCGATTCGAAGACCTTGTTGAAGCTCTCGAACGCCTGCTGGCGGTTCTCGTACTTCACCGCCTCAACGCCGGGAACGTTCTTGAGGTCGGACATGATGTTCGCGCACGGCTGCTGGGTGCAGTCGTTGTCGTTCGCGCTGACGTCGTCAGTCATGAACACCACGACCTCGACGCGGTCCTGGTAGGTCTCCTGCATCTTGTCGATCATCCGGACCACGAGGAGACCGCCGCCGAGCAGACCGACCGAAATGGCGGTCGTCAGCATCATCGCGATGGTCATCGTCACGTTGCGCCGAAGGCCGTTGACGACCTCGCTGAATACGAAGCTCACGCGCATCTTGTGTCAGCTTTCCTAGCCGGTCGGGGGTGTGTCAGGGCCGCAGGTTCGGGGGGCTCTAGCGGCCGACGCCGTAGACACCGCGGGCGTCGTCGCGAATGACGCGGCCGAGGCTCAGCTCGACCACGCGACGTCGCATCGAGTCGACGATCGAGTGGTCGTGGGTGGCCATCACGACGGTGGTGCCGGTGCGGTTGATCCGCTCCAGCAGCAGCATGATGTCCTGGCTGGTGTCGGGGTCGAGGTTTCCGGTCGGCTCGTCGCAGAGCAGCACCAGGGGGCGGTTGACGAAGGCCCGCGCGATCGCGACGCGCTGCTGCTCACCACCGGAGAGCTCGTGCGGCATCCGGTCGGCCTTGCCGTCCAGACCGACGAGCTGCAGCACCTGCGGCACCACCCGGCGGATGTCGTTGCGCGGCTTGCCGATGACTTCCAGCGCGAATGCCACGTTCTCCGCGACGGTCTTGTTGTTCAGCAGCCGGAAGTCCTGGAAGACGCAGCCGATGCGCTGGCGCAGCCGCGGGACGCGGCGACGCGGCAGCTTCGCCACGTTCCAGTCGGCGACGAAGACCCGACCGCGGCTGGGCACGTCCTCGCGCAGCAGCAGACGCATGAACGTCGACTTGCCGGACCCGGACGGGCCGATGAGGAAGACGAACTCGCCCTTCTCGATGCTCACCGAGACATCGTCGAGAGCGGGCCTGGTCGACGTCTTGTACGTCTTGGACACGTGCTCAAGGCGGATCACGGGGCGTGAGTTTACCTGCGTCCATAAGGGGGACTGAGACTCACCCGGTTCGGCGGTGCATCCTTGATCATCTTCGCGTTCCGCCTGGTAGCGGCACGTGCCCGTCAGGCCACGCTCTGCTGCTGGCGGCGCCAGCGGATGCCGGCCTCGAGGAACCCGTCGATGTCGCCGTCGAGGACCGCGTCGGGGTTGCCGACCTCGTGCTCGGTGCGCAGGTCCTTGACCATCTGGTACGGGTGCAGGACGTAGGAGCGCATCTGGTTGCCCCAGCTGGACCCGCTGTCCTTGAGCGCGTCGAGCTCGGCGCGCTCCTCCTCCTTCTTGCGGGCGAGCAGCTTGGCCTGCAGGACGCGCATCGCGGCGGCCTTGTTCTGCAGCTGCGACTTCTCGTTCTGGCAGGACACCACGATGCCGGTCGGGATGTGCGTCATGCGCACCGCCGAGTCGGTGGTGTTCACGCTCTGGCCGCCGGGACCGGAGGACCGGAACACGTCGACCCGGAGGTCCTTCTCCGGGATCTCGACGCTGTCGGTCTCCTCCACGACCGGCAGGACCTCGACGCCGACGAAGGAGGTCTGGCGGCGGCCCTGGTTGTCGAACGGCGAGATGCGCACCAGCCGGTGCGTGCCCTGCTCGACGGAGAGGGTGCCGTAGGCGTAGGGGGCGTTGATCCGGAAGGTGGCGGACTTCAGCCCGGCCTCTTCGGCGTAGGAGGTGTCGTAGACCTCGGTCGGGTAGGAGTGCCGCTCCGCCCACCGCAGGTACATCCGCATCATCATCTCGGCGAAGTCGGCGGCGTCGACGCCACCTGCCTCGGCGCGGATGGTGACCATCGCCTCGCGCTGGTCGTACTCGCCGGACAGCAGGGTGCGGACCTCGAGCGTTTCCAGGTCCTTCTTGAGGGACTCGCACTCCTTGTCGGCCTCGGCCAGCCCGGAGGTGTCGCCCTCGTCCTCGCTGAGCTCGTAGAGGACCTCCAGGTCCTCGATGCGCTGCCGCAGTTCGGTGACCCGGCGCAGCTCGGCCTGCCGGTGCACGAGCTGGCTGCTGACCCGCTGCGCGTGATCGACGTCGTCCCAGAGGTCGGGCTTGGCCGCCTCGGCTTCCAGCTCCGCGATATTCGCGCGCAGAGCGTCCAGATCCATCACGCTCTCGATGCCTTCGAGGGTGTTGGTCAGTTCTTTGAGCGAAGCTGCGACGTCGGGATTCACAGTGCTCAGCGTACTTCACCGAGCACGGGCCGCCCACGAGGACGGCCCGTTCTCCGTTTGTCCTTGACTGCCCGCACCGCAGCGCGAAGCGAGCAGCTGCACCGGATCAGTCCGGGATGGTGTCGAGGAGCTTGATGATCGCCCGGTTGTAGGCCACCGTGAAGTCCGCAGCCGCCTTCTCGTACGGGTCGCCCGCGGTCTTGGCCGCGTTCTTCGCCTCGTCCATCTTCACCGCGTACTGGCCGCGGGCCGCCTCGACCAAGCCCGCGCGCTGCTTGGGCGTCAACGAACCGGAGTGGACCAGGCGCAGGATCAGCGGGCTGCGGACGTTGTCCGGGCCCGGCTCGGTGTTCAGCCACGACTTGAAGGCCCGCTTACCGGCCGCGGTGATCGCGTACTGCTGGCTGGAGCGCGGTCCCTGCTTGCCGAGGCGCAGCAGGCCGGCGTCGGTCAGCGCGGGCAGCTCCCGGTAAACCTGGCTGCGGGTCACGCTGAAGAACCCTCCGAAGCGCTCGGTGGCAGCAGCAACCAGCTGGCCACCGGTCTTCGGACCTTCGTGCAGTAGTCCCAACAGGGCAGCGGATGTCGCATTCAGCTCGGTCACACTGCCACGGTGCCACGCTCGCGCCGAGCTGTCCACAGTGGTCGCCAGTTCTGTCCACTGTGGTTGCAGCGGACTGGGCCGAGTGGACGAACGGTTGCGCCATCGGCGCAGAGGCCGGACGACTGCCACCCCGGCGGACCGGACGCATTGCGCAGCCGGTTCCCGGCCAGGGCCTGCACGCATTGCTACGAGCATGAGCGTCGTTCGCCTGGATGGGCGTTATTGGCTGCGCAATGAGGTGCTATCGGGTTTTGGAACTGCCCAACGGCGCCCGGTCGCACGCACTGTGGCTCTGGGCCGGCCAGTCGACGGCCGGGCGACCGAGCAGGAGGTGCGGGAAAGTGCATCGCAGTTGGTTGCGTACCAAGGTCAACGAGAGCAAGTCCAGGGTGACCAGCAAGGTCGCGGAGCGCGCGAAGTCGCTGGTGCCCAAACCGCGCGAAGGCGAAACCGACTCCTGCATGGTCTGCGGCAGGTCGATGCGCCAGATCGGCACGGTGCGAGGCGACGGCAGAGTCTGCTCCCCGGGCTGCGCCCGCCAGTGGGCCCAAGGCCTCTAGAACCAGAAAGGCCATTTCCGGCACCGCGTCGACATGCTGGTCGACTGCCAGGCCGGAGAAGCGCCACCACACACGGAGCCGACGAAACCCGGCCACCGCACCGTGGGGGCCTACGGGGACTCGGCCCCCGTAAAGAAATCAAGAAGGACGGAAAGAACCCCCCGACAAAGTCGGGGGGTTCTGAACATCCGAATAGTAGCGGGGACAGGATTCGAACCTGCGACCTCTGGGTTATGAGCCCAGCGAGCTACCGAACTGCTCCACCCCGCGCCAGCAACCTTTTCGGTTGCGCTCTTCTGTTGTGCCGCTAACTTTACACACCCCCAAAACCCCACTTTCAGGGGGGTCACTTAACCCCCCAAGACCGCCCCCACCAGCAAAAACATCCCGCCAAGAGGTCGAACCAACTTCTGAGCTCAGCGCGACCACTCCCCGGGCCTCCGAACACCACCCCCACCAACGGCAACGACAAGAAGCGGGTCTATGCCCAGGCCGGGAACGCCACCCCGCGCAGGGAGCCGACGAGAAGCGACCACCGCACCGTGGGGGCCTACGGGAGTTCGGCCCCGTATTGAAATGAAGGACAACGAAAAAAGACCCCCGGCAAAGCCGGGGGTCTTTGAACATTCGAATGGTAGCGGGGACAGGATTCGAACCTGCGACCTCTGGGTTATGAGCCCAGCGAGCTACCGAACTGCTCCACCCCGCGTCGTGTGTCCTTAACCTTACGGGCCGCCGAAGCGTAGTGCAAATCCGGGGGGTCGAAAAGTGATGCAGAGCATTCTGCACCCGATCGGACGCCCCGGAAACGCCGAGGGGCGAGGACCGTCGTGGCCCTCGCCCCTCATTGCGAATCGGCTGGTCAGCCGCCGGTGCCCTGCGACTTCTCGAAGCGCTTGATCGCGTCGTCGAGCTGCTGGTAGGCCGAGCCCAGGTCACTGAAGTTGCCGGACTGCTGCGCCTTCCGGACGTGCTCCAGGGCGGCCCGGATGTCGCTGACGGACTTGTCCAGCTCCGGGTTGCCCTGGGTTTGCCCCGGCGGCGGGGTCTGTCCCGACGCCGGCGGCCGCGGGTTCTCCTGGCCGCCGGGCTGGGTGCCCTGCCCGGCGCCGGAGCCGAACACCTGGTCCAGCGCGCCCTGCAATGTCTCAGAGAAGCCGACCTTGCCGCCGAAGGACACCAGGACTCGGGCCAGCTGCGGGTAGGACTCCTGCTCGTTGCGCTGGATGTAGATCGGCTCGACGTAGAGCAGACCACCCGCCACCGGCAGCGTCAGCAGGTTGCCGAAGATCGCGTTGACGTTCGGGTTGTTGAACAGGGTGCGGTTCTCGGTGACCTCCGGAGTTGACTCCATCTGGTTCTGCACCTGGTTCGGACCCGGTGTGAGGGTGTTGGTCGGCAACCTCAGCACTCTGAGTTTGCCGTAGTCCTCCGGATCCGAGGAGGCCGAAACCCACGCCGACATGTTCTGCCGCTTCAGCGCGGTGAGCGCGCTGGTCAGTTGGAAGGTCGGCTCCTTCTGGTCACCGATCTGCGCCAGCACGTAGTACGGCGGCTGCTGCCCCTCGGCGCTGGCCGTGTTGCCGCGAGCGGTCGGGTCGGACGGCACCTCCCAGAACGTCTGGGTGGAGAAGAAGTCGCCGGGGTTGTCGACGTGGTACTCGGTGAGCAGCTTGCGCTGCACCTTGAAGATGTCCTCCGGGTACCGGAAGTGTTCGCGCAGCTCGGGGCTGATCTCGCTGGACGGCTTGACCACGCCCGGGAACACGCCCTCCCAGGCCTTGAGCACCGGGTCCTTGTCGTCCACCGAGTAGAGCTCGACGTTGCCGTCGTAGGCGTCGACGGTGGCCTTGACCGAGTTGCGGATGTAGTTGATCTGCTGGTTCGGCTGCCGCTCGACGCCGGTGAGGGTGTCGTTGGTGGCCTCGCCCAGCTCGGTCAGCTGCGAGTACGGGTAGTTGTTCAGCGTGGTGTAGCCGTCGACGATCCACTTGATGCGGCCGTCGACCACCGCCGGGTACGGGTCGCCGTCGAGCTTGAGCCAGGGCGCGACCTTCTGCACGCGGTCTCGCGGGTTGCGCTCGTACATGATCTTCGATTCGCTACCGATCGCACCGCTGAACAGGAAGTTCCGCTCGCCGTAGTAGGTGGCGAAGACCATCCGCTGGAACAGGTTGCCGACCGGGACACCGCCGAGGCCGGTGTAGGTGTACTGCTGCTGGTCGGTGTCGTACTCGCGCGGCGCCTCGCCCGGGTTGCCCCCGACGATCACGTAGTCGTTGCGGCCCACCAGCTCGCCGTAGTAGACGCGCGGCTGCTCGACCGGGATGGCGCCCTTGCCGTCGTTGGCCACGTCGCTGATCTGGAAGACCGGGTAGCCGCCTTGGGTGGCGCCTTCGCGGTAGGTCGAGTCGACCCGGTCGGCCGGCGCGGCGACGAAACCGTTGCCGTGCGTGTAGACGGTGTGCCGGTTGATCCAGTTCTGCTGGTTGACCGCCAGGCCGTCGGTGTTGAGCTCGCGCAGCGCCACCAGGTAGTCCTGGGGGTTGCCGTCGGCGTCGGGGTAGCGGTCGACGTCCAGCTTGTCGGTGAAGCCGTAGAAGTTGTACTGCTGGGTCAGCTGGGTGAATGTCGGGGCCAGCACGTTCGGGTCCAGCAACCGGATGTTCGGGATGGTGCCCTTGTCCGCGGCGACCTCGCTGGGCTGCAGCTGGGTGCGGCCCGGGTAGTCGGTGATCTCGACCTTGTCCGGGCCGATGCCGAACGCCGACTTGGTCGCCGCCAGGTTGCGCTCGATGGACTCGGCCTCGCGCTGGTTGGCGTTCGGCCGCACCGAGAACTGCTCGAGCAGGGCCGGCCACACCGAGCCGACCACCACGCTGGACAGCACCAGCAGCACCGTGGCCAGCGCCGGGATCTGCAGGTTCTTCAGGAAGATCGCCGCGAAGAACGCCAGGGCGCAGAACCCCGCGATGCACATCAGGATCAGCTTGGCGGACATCACCGCGTTCAGATCGGTGTAGCTGGCACCGGTGAACAGCGAGTTGCGCTGGGACAGCAGCAGGTCGTAGCGGTCCAGGAAGTAGCTGACCGCCTTGAGCAGCACGAACAGCCCGGCCAGCACCGCGAGCTGGACGCGGGCCGGCATGGACAGCTGTCCGGAGCGACCCGCCAGCCGGATGCCGCCGAAGATGTAGTGGGTGATCAGCGCACCGATGAACGACACGGTGACCGCGATGAACGCCCACGACAGCAGGAGCCGCCAGAACGGCAGCTCGAACGTGTAGAAGCTGATGTCGTTGCCGAACTCCGGGTCGGTCTGCCCGAACGGCACGCTGTGCAGCCACAGCTGCAGGGTCTGCCAGTCGGCCTGCGCGGCCAGCCCGCCGATCACGCCGATCACGATCGGGATGCCCAGTCCGAACAGCCGCGACCGCTCGGTGACCACCGTGCGGTACCGCGCCAGCGGGTCGTCCGGTCCGCTGACCGGCACGAACACCGGCCGGTTGCGGTAGGCCAACCACAGGTTCAGGGCCAGCACGACGCCGAGGAAGACCGCGGCGGCCACCCCGAGCCCGGCGCGGGAGAACAGCTGGGTGGTGAAGACCCCCCGATAGCCGACCTCTCCGTACCAGAGCCAGTCCACGTAGGTGCCCAGCAGACGCGATCCGGCGATCAGGGCGACCAGCACGATGCCGCCCAGGATCAGCAGTATCCGACTTCGCCGGGACAGTTTCGGCATTCCGACCGGGGGCCGCATGGCCACAGCGCACGCTCCTGGTGACGATCAGCAGGCAGGTGGGGGCGGTGCCGGTGTCCAACTTCCACCAACCGCCCTCGTGATGTTCAACTCTACGGCCCCGGTGTGAAGTTCCTGGAAGGGCCTTCGCGAATTGGATTAATCCGACATCTCGTCCCGTCGGGGTGCACCGTTCGGGCTACCGCGGCGGTGCGACCATGAACGACATGTCGCAGACCCCCGAACACGACCTGACCGCGGCGCTGCCGACGGCCACCCGCGAGGTCGAGGAGTTCGTCGCCGCCGCTGGGTGGGACCAGCCCACCCAGGTGTTCGCCCTGGTGTCCACGCAGAGCCTGCTGGCCGCCGAGCCGGGGCTGGCCGACCAGCTCGACCCGGCATCGCCGCTCACCCCGATCGCCCAGGAGTCCCTGCCCGCCGAGGACCTAGCCGAAGCGCTGGGCCACATCGAATGGCCGGAGCAGGTGGCCGGGTGCGCACTGGTGCAGGAGATCGTGGTGCTGCCGCCGGAGGCGGAGGCCGGGCTCCCGAGCGACGCGGAAGAGGCAAGCAAGGTCGCCGCCGAGCACCCGGAGCGCCGCGAGGCGCGACTGGTCGCGTCGGTGCTGCGCGACGGTGCCGAGTTCTGCGTGATGCGACTGCGCGTCGAGGACGGCGAGGAGAGCGAGCTCCTCGCAGACACCTCGCTCGCGCCGAACCTGCTCGCCGCGCTGCACGCGACCTTCGCGGAGTGACCCCGCTCCCCTGAAGCACGAACTGCTCCCCGGGAGTCGGAACTGGATTTCCAGTCCAACTTCCGGGGCCCACTTCAGTTCTCAGGGGGCTTCTTTGATCCTGGTCTTTGGCTTTGAAACGCCGGAGGCGATTTAGCCCACCCTCGCAGCCTGCACCGCTGTGGGTTCTCAGCGTTCGCCTGGCGAGGACGGCCCAGCCGCCGTGTATTGGCGCATACATAAGGATGGCACCCGCGGACCAGTCGGACGCTGAGGTTCCGCCACCCACACCGCCACGCAAAACGAGTTCGTCAGACAGGCTCTAAGGGGCTTCCTGCGAGATCAGCAGCTGGTCGGGACCTTGCCCTCGCGGATGTCGTCGAGCGCCTTGGTCGCGTCCTGGAGGTTGGCCACCCGCGCCAGCTGGAGGCCGTCCGGGGCCTGCGCCTTCGCCTCCGCGCAGTTGCCGTCGGGGACCAGGAAGGTCGTCGCACCGGCTTCCCGCGCCTTGATCATCTTGAACGGGATTCCGCCGATCGGGTTCACCTGGCCATCCGAGGTGATCTCCCCGGTCCCGGCCACGAACTGGCCGCCGGTGAGCTCGCCTGGGGTGAGCTTGTCGATGATCGCCAACGTGAACATCAGGCCCGCCGAGGGTCCGCCGACGTCCGCCAGGCTGATCTTGATGTCGAAGTCGACGTCCGGGCGCTCGGTCGCCGCCACCCCGAGGAAGCCCTGGTCGTGCCCCTCGGGACCCTGCGCGAGCTGCACGCTGGCGACCTGCTCCGGCTGGTCGGCGTGGCGGAACCGGATCTCCACCCGGTCACCGGGCTTGGTACCCGTCAGGGCCGACTTCAGCGCCTGCGGGTCGGTCACCGGACGGCCGTTGGCCTCCAGCAGGCGGTCCCCTGGCGCCAGCACGCCGTCCGCCGGGCTGCCCTTGACGATCTGCCCGGCCAGCACCTTCTTCGGGTAGCCGAGGTAGTTCAGGGCCGCGGTCTCCGCGGTGGTCTGCGAGTCGTTGAACGCCTCGGTGTTCTCCTGCTCGATCTGCTGCTCGCTCTTGTCCGGCGGGAAGTACAGATCGCGCGGCGCCAGCGCGTAGCGCCCGCTGGCCCACAGGCCGAGCGCGCCGAACACCGACAGCTGGTCGGTCACCGACACCGTGGTCATGTTCAGGTGACCGCCGGTCGGGAAGGTCTGCTGGCCGTCGATGCTGATGACGGGCGTGTCGCCGTCGAGTCCGAGGGTGTCGTAGGTCGGCCCCGGACCGAGCGCCACGTACGGCACCCGGACGAACGCACCGAGCAAGCCGAAAGCGACAACCAGCACGACGCTCATCAGCAGCGTCCAGGTACGGCGGTTCACGAGGCGACAGCGTACGTGTTCGCTGTTGGCGATGTGTGCGGTGTTCGCGCCCCGCGAGCACCAGACGGCTTCTACCTGGCGGCTCAGGCCGCGTACCGTGGAAGTATGACCAACTTGCCGTTCGGGTTCGGCTCGCAGGACCCAGACGACCCCGACAAGGGCGACTCGTCGAAAGGCCGCTCTGAGGGTGGCGCCGGAAACTTCGGGGACACGCCCTTCGGTTTCGTCGGCATGCCCGGCCCGGGCGGCATGCCCAACTTCGACATGAGCCAGCTCGGCCAGATGCTGACCCAGCTCGGCCAGGCGCTCAGCGCCGGCAGCGCCGGCCCAGGCGGCTCCGGCAGCGGGCCGGTGAACTACGACCTCGCCAAGCAGCTCGCGGTGCAGCAGCTGCACAACAACCAGCGCACCGAACGCCCCAGCCAGGAGCAGGTCAAGGCGATCGACGACGCGGTGCGGCTGGCCGAGCTCTGGCTCGACGCCGCCACCTCGCTGCCCGCCGGGGTGCGTTCCGTGCAGACCTGGTCGTCCGTCGACTGGGTCGAGAAGACGCTGCCCACCTGGCAGCGGCTGTGCGACCCGGTGGCCCAGCGGATGTCCAGCGCCTGGCTGGAGGCGCTGCCGGAGGAGGCCAAGCAGGCCGCCGGCCCGCTGCTGTCCATGCTCGGCCAGATGGGCGGCATGACCTTCGGCTCCCAGCTCGGCAACGGCCTGGCCCAGCTCGGCAGCGAGGTGCTGACCTCCACCGACGTCGGCCTGCCGCTCGGCCCGACCGGCACCGCCGCGCTGCTGCCGGCCAACATCCAGGCCTTCATGGAGGGCCTGGACCGGCCGATCGGCGAGGCGACGGTGTTCCTGGCCGCCCGCGAAGCCGCGCACCACCGCCTGTTCAGCCACGTGCCGTGGCTGGCGCAGCGACTGCTCGCCACCGTCGAGGAGTACGCACGCGGCATCAGCATCGACACCTCGGCGCTGGAAGACCTGGCCGGGAAGATCGATCCGTCCAACCCGAGCTCGATGCAGGAGCTGATGGGCTCCGGGATGCTCGAGCCCAAGACCACCCCGGAGCAGGAGGCCGCGCTGAAGCGGCTGGAGACGCTGCTCGCGCTGGTCGAGGGCTGGGTCGACGTGGTCGTCTCCGATGCCGTCGGCGAACGGCTGCCGGGTGCCGACGCGCTGGGCGAGATGGTGCGGCGACGCCGGGCGACCGGTGGCCCCGCCGAGCAGACCTTCGCCACGCTGATCGGCCTGGAGCTGCGCCCGCGCCGGATGCGGGACGCGGCGAACCTGTGGCGGTTGATGACCGAGCGGCACGGCGCCGAGAGCCGGGACCAGATCTGGGACCACCCGGACCTGCTGCCGGACAGCTCGGACCTGGACGAGCCGCTCGACTTCGCCGACCGCTGGGGCAGCACACCCGCCGACCTGGACGACCCGATCGCCGCGATCCGCCGCGCCGAGGCCGCCGAGGCCGCGAAGTCCGGCGAGAACGGCACCGGTGAAGACAGCACCGGCGAGGACCAGCCGAAGCGGGACGACCAGTCCTGATCTACCGCACAACGGGCTGAGCGATGTTCCCCTCGGGGACGTTCCTCAGCCCGTCGTGTCGTCTTGGGGCTCGTCACCGTCCGCGCCGATGCCGAGCTGCGCGGCCGCCGAGAGCCCTTCCAGGTAGCCGATGGCCCGCTCGGCCTTCGGGTAGCGGCGCACCCACTTCCAGAAGTCCGGGCCGTGACCGGGCACCAGCAGGTGCGCCAGCTCGTGCACGAGCACGTAATCGAGCACCCATCCGGGTACATCTCGGAGGCGTCGGCTCACCCGAATGGTGGCCTCGCTCGGGGTGCAAGAGGCCCAGCGAGTGCGCATCGGTGCCACCCATCGCACACCGTTCGGTTCAGCCCGGCCGTCCAGGTACTTCGCGGACAGCTCGTGGCAGCGCTCGACGAGCGCCTCGTCGGACTCGCGCGCAGGCGAACGGCGACGCGTTTCACTTCGCTGGAGACGGCTGAGCATGTCCGCCACCCAGCGCTTTTCTTCCGCACGGGTCATCCGCGCCGGAAGCAGCACCACGATCTTGTCACCGTCGCGATAGGCGCTCACCGTCTGGCGGCGACGCTTGCTGCGGCGCACCTCGACCTCGGGTTCAGCCACGAAAATGGACCTTAGCGAGTGCGGCCGACAATCGGATCCTCCGGTGAGCCGCACCACATCGCTTACGCACCGTGACCCCTCGAGGGATTACCCGATTAAGTCGAACATGCGATGCTCTTAATGCATGCATGTCGAATGGCCCACATGTACCGTTCCCCCAGCCGCCCGGAGGAGGGCGCAGCCGATCCAGCAGCGAGCTGGGTCACGACATTAAGGAGGGGAGCCGTGGCCGAGACGTACAACGGCTACTGCGTCAAGTGCCGCGAGAAGCGCGACTTCTCCGGCGAGGTCTCCGAAACCAACGGTCGCCGGATGGCCAAGGGCACCTGCCCGGTCTGCGGCACCAAGATGACCCGCATCCTCGGTAAGGCGTGACCCGGGCCCGGGTGGGCCGCCGCAGGCCCACCCGCCTGTCCGACCACCCGCCAGTCTGACCGCGCGCCGGACGCCGCAGCGGCGGCTGTTTGCCGGTGCGCCAGGGGACATACGTGCCTTTCCGCCCGAAATGGTTCACACCAGGCGAAATGCGCAATCCGTACTCGATCGCTTCGCGCCCGTGATTTCGGTGACTTCACCCGGAAAGACGGCTCGCGCCGTTCTCCGCTGATCGGCGGAGTAGTCGAATCCGCCTGGCGTCGCAAAGTCCGCGCCAACCTGGCCATCACACCCCAAGGCGCGCCCGGAAACCTCTAGCATGTGACTGGGTTCCTCGATTTCGAACGCGCCTTCGGACGCCTCGAAGCTCGGGAGGGTTTTCCTGCGCGAACCAAGGAGAATTCGTGGCCGACATCCCGCGCCGGGCAGCGCACCGCACCGCCAAGCTCGCCAGTCTGCCGCTGGGTGTCGCCGGTCGATTGGCGGCCGGGTGGGGCAAGCGGCTCACCGGTCAGGACGCGACCCAGATCAACGCCGAGGTGTCGGCCAAGACCGCGGAGCAGCTGTTCTCCGTGCTCGGCCAGCTCAAGGGCGGCGCGATGAAGTTCGGCCAGGCGCTGAGCGTCTTCGAGGCAGCCGTCCCCGACGAGATGGCCGGCCCGTACCGCGACGCACTCACCAAGCTGCAGGCCGCGGCTCCGCCCATGGAGGCCAGCAGCGTGCACCGGATGCTGACCGAGCAGCTCGGCAGCGGGTGGCGCAAGCGGTTCAGCGAGTTCGACGACACCCCTGCCGCCGCGGCCAGCATCGGCCAGGTCCACCGGGCGATCTGGCACGACGGCCGCGAGGTCGCGGTGAAGGTGCAGTACCCCGGCGCGGACGAGGCGCTGCGCTCCGACCTGCGCCAGCTGACGCGGTTCTCCCGGCTGTTCCAGTCGCTGGCGCCCGGCGCCGAGGTCAAGCCCCTGCTGACGGAGCTGCAGGACCGGATGGTCGAGGAGCTGGACTACCGCACCGAGGCCGACAACCAGCGGGCCTTCGCCAAGGTGTTCAAGGACGACGAGCGCGTCCGGGTGCCCGCCGTGGTGGCGAGCGCCCCCAAGGTGGTCGTCACGGAGTGGGTGACCGGCACCCCGTACTCGCGGATCATCGCCGACGGCGACCGCGAGCAGCGCAACACCGCCGGGCAGTTGCTCGCCGAGTTCCACTACTCCGCACCCTCGCGGGTCGGCCTGCTGCACGCCGACCCGCATCCCGGCAACTTCATGCTGCTGCCGGACGGCCAGCTCTGCGTGATCGACTTCGGCGCGGTGTCCCGGCTGCCCGACGGCCTGCCCACCACCTTCGGCCGGATGGTCCGCCTGGCCATGGAGGACAAGCCCGCCGAGCTGCTCGCCCTGCTGCGCGCCGAGCGGTTCGTGCAGTCCGACCGCGAGCTGCAGGGCGAGGACGTGCTGGCCTACCTGGCGCCGTTCGTCGACCCCGTCCGCACCTCGACGTTCCACTTCACCCGGCGTTGGCTGCAGCGGCAGGCCGAGCGAGTCGGCGACCTGCGCAGCACCGACTTCCGCACCGGCCGCTCGCTGAACCTGCCCCCGGACTACCTGCTCATCCACCGCGTGACGCTGGGTGCGACCGGGATCCTGTGCCAGCTCGACGCGGAGGTCGGCGCCCGCGACATCATCGCCCGGTGGCAGCCCGGTTTCACCGACTGACCGGTCCCGTCACCGGGTTCCGACGTGGACCGTGTTGGCGGTGAGGTAGTAGACGTCGTCGCGGTTCCCGGCGCAGCGCTCGCCGGTCTCGTCCAGCAGCTGGTCGAGCGCCTCGAGATCGGCCGGTGCCAGGCTGTCCTCCGCGTGCCTGCGCAGCAGTTGCAGACGGCGGAGCACCGCGCTGCGGCCGATCTCGTCCAATGGAGCCGGGCGGTCGACCAGGTAGCTCCACGAGCGCACGTCGGACAGGCCCGCCTGGCTCAGCGCCTTGCCCCAGCCCACCGGCAGCCGAGCCGAACCGGCCATCTCCGCGCGCATCTGCTGGAACGACAGCTCGCGCCCAGCGATCAGTCTCGCTTCGAGTCCGGGCTCGCCCAGCCCGACGTCATCGGGCAGCACCTTGGTCTGCAGTCCGAACTCGACGATCGCCAGCCGACCGCCCGGTCGCACCAGCTCCGCGAGCCGGCGCAGCCCGGCCAGCTGGTCCGGCAGGTGGTGCACGACGAACGCGGCGAACACCAGGTCCGCCTGCTCAGGCGCGCCCGCCTGCACGACCGCCTCGGCCAACCCGTCCTCTGCCGCGTCGGCCTGGACCGCGTGCACGGTCACTCGATCCGACACCGCCCCGGCCCGCTCCCCGGCTGCCGCGAGCAGTTCCGGCGCGGTGTCCACCACGGTCACCTCGCCGCCGGATTTCGCCAGCGCCGCGGCGAGCGCAGCCGCCGTGCCGCCAGCGCCAGCGCCGATCTCCAGCACAGTGCGGTCTCCCGGCCGCACCAGCTTGGCGACCACCTCGGCGATCTCAGGCGCGTGCAGCTCGTCGGCTTCCCGCAAGCGCTCCAGGTGCGCGTCCCAGTCGATGTTGTCGTGCGAATGCATACCCACGAACGACAACCTTACGACGCACGTTTTCCACTCTGCAGTTCTCAAGGTGCACGGCCTCCGGCCGCCGTCGCGCAAAACGCGACGGCGACCGAAAACCCGTTGTGCCACAACGCGATTGGTCTGAGGTTCTGCTGCTCGCACCGCCACGCAGAACGAGCCTGGAAATTCTCAAGAACATCTCTGGGCGGAGTCGGCCCGCCGGTGCGCGTAGGCGGCTAGCCACCGCCACCAGCGCCCGGCGGACATGCTTCGTGCAAGGCGTTGTCGATGCGCTTCCTCACGCAGTTCGATCATGCGCAACTGGGTCATTTCTTCGGGTGCCATCGCTCTTTCCTCGTTCATCGAAGTGCCGAAGCACGGGGTTGTTGATCGGATCGGCGTTACGCCGCCTGCTCCTGGCGGCGGCTCGGGACTGCGGCCGGCCGGTCGGCGGGCAGCGGGTGCTTGCGCGGGCGGCCGCGCGGGCGCTTGCGGGCGACCACCGCACCGCGCTCGAAGATCTCGCCGCCCCAGACGCCCCAGGGCTCGCCGCGGGACACCGCACCGGCCAGGCACTGCGCCCGGATCGGGCAGTCGGTGCACCGCGCCTTGGCCTGGTCCAGTTCCCGTGGGTTCTCGGCGAACCACAGGTCCGGGTCCTGTCGGCAGGGCAGCTCGTCGTCCAGGCCAGGTGAGCTGTTGAGCAGCCCGGCGACGCTGTCAGCAGCTGGCTGCAAGTCCGTGCCCGAGTTCGATATCGGCACACTCGCGGTCAACATGCGACTTCCTCCTGTAGTCGATTGGAAGCAGGTCGTGGTTGTGGATGTGGAAATTTCGGCAACACAAGAAGGCCGCGGACCCAATCGCTGGTCCGCGGCCTTCGAGAAGCCTGAGAGGCGCCCCTAGATCAGTGGATCAGGGATTCGCCAACGAACGGACCTACGCGGGGCCACCGCGCTCACCGGGAGCGCGCGGAACCAACGCGGCTGGAACTTTCGGCCATAACCGCCGTGAGAATCAGCTGGGAACGGCACAAAAGTGATACGGAACAGCGCGATGGCCCCGGCCATGAGGCGGCAGGGGGTGCTGTTGATCAGATTCGTGAACACCAGAGCCACCTCCCATCCAGGACTTCAGATCGCGGTCCGGTCGACCGCAACTCGCGCTCTTGCAGGTTATTGGCACGGCGGTGCCGGTCGCAACGTATTTTTCAAAGATTCCGCCCGATGGCCTGAAAAACGCCACCACCAGGCGTTTTAACTCACGCCGGGACGATCGCCCGCGATCAGCGCGAGAACGTCGGTGCCGAACTTCTGCACCTTCGACGCCCCGATCCCGGAGATGCTCACCAACGCGCTCTCGTCGACCGGGCGCTGTTCGGCGATCGCGGTCAGCGTGGCGTCGGTGAACACCACGTAGGCGGGCACCTTCAACTGCCGGGCCCGCTCGCTGCGCCACGCCCTCAGCTGGGACAGCAGATCTTCATCCACATCGGACGGACAGTCCGCGCAGCGCCCCAGCTTGATGTCCATCGTGCCCACCAGCGTGGCATCGCAGATCCGGCAACGCGGTTTGACCGGCTTGGCCAGCCGCGGCAGCTGTTCGCGCTGCTTGACCCGCCCCGGCAACGCAGCCGGGTGCTCGTCCGGAACCAGGCTGTACAGGAACCGGCTGCGGCGGCGGTAGCGCCGACCACCGGCACGCGCCAACGCCCACGACAAGCACAGGTGCTCGCGAGCCCGGGTCACCCCGACGTAGAGCAGCCGACGCTCCTCCTCGACTGCCGCATCGGTGTCGGCGTGCTGGATCGGCAGCGTCCCCTCGACCAGCCCGGCGAGGAACACCGCGTCCCACTCCAAGCCCTTCGCCGCGTGCAGCGAGGCCAACGTGACGCCCTCGACCGTCGGAGGGTGCTGCGACTCAGCGCGCGCGTCCAGCTCCGCGACGTAGCGGGCCAGGTCCGCGTCAGGCACCGTCGCCGCGAGCTCCTCGGCGAGTTCCACGAGCGCTATCAACGACTCCCAGCGCTCACGGGCAGCGCCACCGGCCGGCGGCTCGTCGGTCAGCCCGACCTCGAGCAGCACGTCGCGGACGGTCGCGGGCAGGTCCTGCGCACCATCGTCGCGTGCGACGGCGGTGCGCAACGTGACCATCGCCTGCCGCACCTCGGCTCGCGAGAAGAAGCGCTCCCCGCCGCGCACCTGGTACGGGATCTCGGCGTCGGACAGCGCTTTCTCGTATACCTCGGACTGCGCGTTGACCCGGAACAGCACCGCCATCTCCGACAGCGCCACACCGCGCTTGGCCAGCTGGGCGATCTTGCGCGCAATCGCCTCCGCCTCTTCGGTCTCGTCGTCGTACTCGGCGAAGTCCGGACGCGGCCCGTCCGGGCGCTGGCCGATCAGCTTCAGCCTGGTGCCGGCCGGGCGCTCCCTGGCCGCGCCGATGACCTGGTTCGCCAGCGAAACCACCTGCGGCGTGCTGCGGTAGTCCCGTTCCAGCCGGACCACGGTGGCCTCCGGAAACCGGCGCGGGAACGCGATCAGCCACTTCGGCGAAGCGCCCGCGAAGGAGTAGATCGTCTGGTTCGCGTCGCCCACCACCGTGAGGTCGTCGCGATTGCCGAGCCAGGCGTCGAGCACGCGCTGCTGCAGCGGGTTGACGTCCTGGTACTCGTCCACCACGAACGAGCGGTAGCGGCTGCGGAACTCCTCGGCGATGTCGGAGCGGTCCTCCAGGATCGCCGCGATGTGCAGCAGCAGGTCGTCGAAGTCGAGGACCTGCGCGCGGTTCTTGAGCTGCTCGTAGGCCGCGAAGGCCTTGCTCAGCTGCTCGGGCAGCACCGGAACGTCGCGCCCGGCGGCGGCAGCGGCGGCCGGGTACTGCTCCGGGCCGATCAGCGAGGACTTGGCCCACTCGATCTCGCTGGCCAGGTCCCGGACGTCCTCCTTCTCGGTGGACAGCCCGATCTTGTTCGCAGCCTGCATCATCAGCCGGAACTTGTTGTCCGTCAGCTGCCACATGTGCGTCTCGTGCACCCGCGGCCAGAAGTACCGCAGCTGCCGGAACGCCGCGGCGTGGAAGGTCTGGGCCTGCACTCCCGCCGCGTCTAGGCCGCGCAACCGGGTGCGCATCTCCCCCGCCGCGCGGGCGGTGAAGGTCACTGCGAGCACTTGCTGCGGCGCGACGAGACCGCGCTGCACGAGGTAGGCGATGCGGTGGGTGATGGTCCGGGTCTTGCCGGTGCCCGCGCCGGCGAGGACGCACACAGGTCCGCGTGGAGCGATGACCGCCTGCCGCTGCTCCGGATCGAGACCTTCCAGGAGTCGCGGTTGTTCGGCCATGCCCGGCATCTTCGCAGACCTGCTCACCCCACAGGGGCCACACCCCGAACCCCACCCCGCGTGTCGATCACACCGAAGACGTAAATCGCACGCACGTTCGAGCGATGTTCGAGCCGACCAGCAGGCAACCAAGCCCCGAGAAGCTATCAAGATGTACGTGCCGCACTAGTCGCGCTGGAACACCGAGGTCCCGGACTTGGGCGCCCGTTGGTGGATACGTTAAACGGGAGCACCATCCGGAACTTGAAGGAGCTCCGGCCAGGCTCCAGGGGCGATCCAAGATCCGGATCCTCTTCCTCTTCGATCCCCATCGCCAGGCGGTTCTACTTGTCACAGGTGACAAGGCCGGCGAGTGGAACAAGTGCATCGCTCTTGCCGAAGAGCGCTATCTCGAATACCTGCGCACGGCTGAAGGAGACAAGAAATGACGTGGCGCACCTGGGACGAACTCCGGGAAGAACTAAATGCCAGGATCGGCCTGACGCCGGAGCAAGCCGAGCACGACGTGCGCGAGCTGGAGGCGTACTACAACGGATACCGGCTCGCCGAGCTGCGGAAGAAGGTCGGCCTCACGCAGACGGAGCTGGCGGAGCGAATGGGTATCGGCCAGCCACGGGTGAGTGCCATCGAGCGGGGTGATATCGAGTCACACACGGTGGCGACCTTGCGCTCCTATGTGGAAGCACTCGGCGGCACTATCCAACTCGTCGCTCACCTCGACTGCGATGAGAACGATCTGGACGTCGGACTCTTGTTCCCCAAAGAACGCAGCCTGACGGGCCGGTCGGGAGACGTCCCGACCGGCCCCGGGGTCAGCTCTGCCAGGTGGCCCAGCCGCGGATCATGCGGTGGGCGATGGAGACGCTGGGCGGCAGGCGGAGACCGTCGACCGCTCCTCCTTCGGCCTGCAGCGCCGCCAGCACCGTGTCCCGGTGCATCCAGCGGGCTTCCTCGATCTCGCCGTCGGCCGGGACCAGCGGCGCCGACGGGTCGGCGATCGCGGCGAAGCCGAGCATCAACGACCGCGGGAACGGCCACGGCTGGCTGCCCAGGTAGCGGACCTCGTCGACGGCCACGCCGACTTCCTCGGCGATCTCGCGCGCGACGCATGCCTCCAGCGACTCGCCGACCTCGACGAACCCGGCAAGCACCGAGTACCGCTCCGCCGGCCAGTTCGGCTGGCGGGCCAGCAGCACGCGGTCCTCGCCGTCGTGCACCAGGCAGATCACCGCGGGGTCGGTTCGCGGGTATTCCTCGCGCTCGCACCCCGTGCATCGGCGCGCCCAGCCAGCACTCACGCGCGTCGTGGCCGCGCCGCACACTGCGCAGTAGCGCGCGTTGTCGTGCCAGCTGAGCAGTCCGACCGCGGTGGTGAACAGACCCGCGTCGGTGTCGTTGAGCAGCGCACCGCCGGTGCGCAGATCACGCCAGCCGTCCTGCGCGCCGTCGTGATCGCTGCGCAGCGCCCAGTAGCTGACCTCACCCTCGACTCCGAGCAGCACCGCGCCGGGGGCGGGGCGCTCGCCGAAGTCACCGGTCGGGTGGGCCACCAGCCGCGAACTGGCGTCGATCTGGGTGCGGCCCTTGGCGTCGACCAGCACCACATTCCCGGTCGCCCACAGCTCGGCGCCGCCGTCGGCGACTTCCCGCAGCTGCTCCCGTCGGTCCACAGTGGACCTGGACAGCAACGGTGCGGAATCCAGCTGGAAACCCGTTCCCGCGAACACGTTGGAGGTCATTCGCCCGCCTCACCGAACAACTCGATCACGGCAGCACCACACCGCCGAGCAGCCGCAACTGGTCGGCCAGCTTGTCCGCGTCGCCGACGACAACACCGGTGAACGAGGTCGGGGCGAACCGCTTCGCCGCCTCGGCCACCTGCTCGACGGTCACCGCACGCAGCCGTTCCGGGTGCTCGACCAGCCAGTCCTGCGTCAACCCGGCCACCGCCAGCGCGAGCAGCGTGGAGGCCATCCCGGACTGCGACGCGGTGGAGGTGAGCAGGCCGCCGATGGCGTACTGCCGGGCGGACTCGACCTCGGACTCGGTCGGCGGCACCAGCGACAACCGCGCCAGCTCGTAGCGGGTTTCCAGCAGCGCAGCCGCGGTCACCTCGCTGGCCGTGTCGGCGTCCACCAGGAGCGTGCCGTTGCCGGGGGTGAACTCGAACGAGGAGTGCGCGCCGTAGGTGTAGCCCTTGTCCTCGCGGATGTTTTCCACCAGCCGCGACGAGAAGTACCCGCCGAAGGTCAGGTTCGCGATCTGCAGCTCCGGGTACTGCGGGTCGGTGCGGGGCAGCGCCTGCGCGGAGAACCGCAGCTGCGACTGCACCGCGCCGGGCCGGTGCACCAGCTTCACGTCGCCGCCCTGCACGACCGGCAGCGACGGCAGCTCGTGGGCGCTGTGCTCGGACTGCCAGGCGCCCAGGATCCGCTCGACAGCGGCCACGGCCTGCTCCGGGTCGATGTCACCGACGAGCACCAGCACCGAACCGCGCGGCAGCACCGCCGCCGCGTGCAGCGTTCGGACCTCGTCCGCGGTGACTACGGCGACATCCTCGGCCTCCGGCACCTCGCGGACGAACGGGTGGTCGCCGTAGCGGTGGCGCTGCAACTCCTCCCGCGCGATCACCCGCGGCTGCGAACGCGCGACGGCGATCCGCTCGACCAGCCGGGCGCGTTCCCCGGTGATCTCCTCGTCGCGGTATGCCGCGCTGGTCAGCGCGTCGGCGAGCACGTCGAGCAACGTGTCGAGGCCGGTGGCCAGGGCGTTGCCGTAGAGGCTGAGCCGCTCCGGGTCGACGACCGCGTTCAGGTCGCCGCCGACTGCGGCCAGGTCGGTGTCCATCTGCACGCGGCTGCGGCGCTCGGTGCCGGTCAGCAGCGTCTCGGCCAGCACCTCGGCGCGCGCCGCGTGCTTCGGGTCCTCACCGGCGAACGGGATGCGCAGACGCATCTCGACCATCGGCACCACGCCGTGGCGGGCGGCGATCACGCGCAACCCGTTGCCCAGCACGGTGTCCACAGTGACCGGTGACTGACCGGTGCGGGGTTCGCCGAGCGGCGGCAGCGGCCGCGGACCCAGCTCGGTGCGGCCGATCTCCTCTGCGCTGCGGTGCGTTGCGCGGGTCATGCCGCACCTCCGTTCGCGTTCTCGTCACCAGCGGGTTCGATCTCCAGCACGGCGCGGGCGTCGGAGCCCAGCGCCTTCGCCGCCGCCGCGACGTCCTCGGCGGTGACCTCGCCGATCCGCTTCGGCAGCTCGGAGATCAGCTCGGCCCGACCGTGCAGCAACTCGGCGCTGCCCAGGTCGAGGGTCCGGGAGATCACCCGGTCGTGCTCCCGGTGCAGGCTGGCGGCCCAGCGCGCCGTGACGCAGGCCAGCTCGTCGCCGCTCGGGCCGTCGGTGGCCAGCTTCTCGAGCTCGTCGTCGATCGCACCGACCACCCGGTCCAGCTCGACCTCCGGGGTGTGGATCGCGGTGATGGTGAAGGTGTCCGGGTCGCGGGCGTCCAGCGGAGCGCCCATCAGACCGCAACCGGCGTGCACGTCGACCACCAGCGAGTCCTGGTGCAGCATGCGCTGCTGCAGGCGCGAGGCGTCGCCGTCGGTCAGGATCGCGGCCAGCACCACGTCGGCCAGGTAGGCGTCCAGCTCGCCGACCGGGTCGGGCAGCCGGTAGCCGAGGGCGACCGCGGGCAGCGGCGCGTGCGGGTCCACGTGCTTGCCGCGCAGCTCACCTGCCGGGAACGGCTCGCCGAACGACGGCCGCTGCGGGACATCGCGGGCCGGGACGTCGCCGAAGTGCTTGTTGACCAGGTCGATGGTGAGCTCGACGTCGATGTCACCGGCGACGGTGAGCACCGCGTTGCCGGGCGCGTAGAAGGTGTCGAAGAAGGCGGCGCAGTCGTCGACCGTCGCCTGCTCCAGGTCGGTGAAGTCGCCGTAGCCGTTGTGCGCGTTGGCGAAGGTCGAGTACAGCACCGGGGGCAGCAGGATCCACGGGAACCCGCCGTAGGGGCGGTTGAGGACGTTGAGCCGGATCTCCTCCTTGACCACGTCCACCTGGTTGCGCAGGTTCTCCTCGGTGATCTTCGGCGCCCGCATCCGGTCCGCCTCGAGGAACAGCGCCCGCTCCAGCGCCGCCGACGGCAGCACCTGGTAGTAGTCGGTGTAGTCCTGGTGCGTCGAACCGTTGAAGGTGCCACCGGAGCCCTGCACGTGGCGGAAGTGTGCGAGCTTCTCCAAGCTCTCGCTGCCCTGGAACATCAGGTGCTCGAAGAGGTGCGCGAAGCCGGTGCGCCCTTCCGGTTCGGAACGGAAGCCCACGTCGTAGTGCACGCTGACACCGACCACAGGAGCCCGCCCTGACGCTTGGCCCGCTGCCGAGTCCGGTGCCAACACCACGCGCAGCCCGTTGGGCAACGTAACGCGATGCAGCTGGGGTTCGACCATGTCATGCAGCCTACGTGCGACGTCCGCAGCTGCGCGTGCCCCCTTCACCACGCTTCGAAATCACGCGCACGCGGAGCGCTTCAACGCACTTGAGCGATCAACCGCTCGATCTCAGCCCCGATCGCCCGAGCATCGGCGGGGGTGAGCATGTAGATCTGCTCGCCGGTGTTGCCGCGCACATTGTGGTCGAGGTAACGGCCGTCGGGTTCGACGTTGTCGAACCACTTGACCACCGCAGAGCGGTTCGTGCGGCCGTACTGGTCGCGAAGGTTCGCTGCGAGCTGACCGAACCGGAGGTGCTGGGTCTTGCCGATCTCCTGGTACAGCTCGTACTCGCGATCGCCGCTGCTGCCCCGCTCCCGCGTCGCGGTCTGCATGAAGCTGCCCTGCACGTCCTCGTCCGGCTGGGCCGGGCGGAACGAACTGGCAGGCACCCGCGCCGAGCCGCGGTTGCCCGGCGGCGCGGGCGGCAAGGTCGGCAGCAGCACCTGCGGCAGCGGAACGTTCTCGTGCACCTCGACGGTCAGCATTCCGCCGTAGGAGGGGTCTTCGCTCGGGGTCTGCACTCCGAGCACCACCCGGTTGCCCTCGGTCACCGCCGCGACCGTCCGCCAGCAGTGGTCTTCGCCTGCCTGCGGGAACCAGATCGAATCCACCCACAGGTAGGGGTGGGCGAGCAGCTTCAGCGCCTCGGCGAGGTTCGGCTGGATCTCGTCGTTGACGAGGATCCCGGCCGCAGCCATGCGCTCCATCTCGGCCTGGGCGATCCGGCCCAGCTGTTCGGTGGTGTATCCGAAGGAGCGGGAATTGAGCGGGAGCGTCAGGCCATCGATCTCCAAGTACTTGAGAACGACGTCAAGATGAACCGGCAGCACCTGCCAGCGACCCAACACGCTCACCGTTTCTTTCCTCCCCAATCACCGTGGTCCGGTGGTGGCACGGGCGAGCCATCACCGGACCACGACCTGAACTGCTGCTACTCGCCCAGAACCGGAGGCGCGGTCTTGGGCATGTCGTTCATCCAGACGTCGTCCTGCTCTTCGAGCCACGACGGACGCTCGTGCTCTTCGTCCTCGCCGCCCTTGCCGCCGCCCCGGCCGGCGCCCATGCCACCCATGCCGCCTCGACCAGCGGCGCCGCGGCCACCTGCCGCACCAGCACCGGCGCCAGCCACACCTGCACCACCGCCCGCGCCGAGCCCGCCAGCACCGGCCTTACCGCCAGCAGCCATGCCAGCACCCGCGCCACCAGCACCGCGCCCCATGCCACCGGCGCCCATGCCGCCAGCACCGGCGCCGCCGGCACCCATGCCGCCGATCATCCCGGCGCCACCCATGCCGCCACCGGCACCACCAGCGCCGATACCACCAGTGCCCGGACCGATGCCGCCCGATCCACCGATCCCGCTGGGATCGCTGCCGGCCCACTGGCTACCGGTCCCGGGCGGCGGAATGTAGCCGCCGCCACCTGGGCCGCCGATGCTGCCGTGACCGCCACCAGTGCCGCCGGGGCCGATTCCACCGCTGCCGATGCCACCGCCACCGCTGCCGATGCCGGTGCCGGTGCCGGTGCCGGTGCCGGTGCCGGTGCCGGTGCCGGTGTGACCGGTACCGCCGGGGCCAACGCCACCAGGACCGGGTCCAGGACCACCTCCACCGGGGCGACGGCCCCAGTCGGTGGGCTCCTGCGGGGGCGGCGGCGGTGGAGTGACGATCTGCCCGTCAGGCTTCCGGAAGGCGGGCATCTGGCCGTCGACGTTGGTGAACGTGGGGCTGTAGACGCGCCCCATCGTTTCCTGCGCGGCCTTCTCGGCCTCCTCGCGCTCCTTCATCTGCGCGAGCGCGTCGCCACCACCGCCGATCGGCCCACCAGCGAGAGTCGAGAGAGCAGTCCGCCCCCAGCTGTGCCCTTCCGGCTCCGGCACGGTCGCCTTGACCTGCCCGGCCGCCGAACCAGCGGACTTCAGGTTGTTGCCGGTCATCTCGAAGGCGTTGCCACTGCCTTCCATCCAGGTCTTGACCGGATCGCCGAGGCTCTTGGCCTGATCAGCAGCCTCACCCTGCCAACCGCTGCTGATGATCTCCTGAAGCTTGGAGTCGAACTGAGGACCGCGGTCGCGGAGAGACTTGCCCAGTTTCACCCAGGCATCAGCAGACTCGTTAACGCTGTCTTCCTTGATGCTGTCCTGGTTCGTCCGGTAGATGTCCGCGTGGCTGAAGCCGGACCAGTTCACGCACTGTGAGATCCCGGGCGGGTCATACCCGGTAACACCGTCCTGCAGCGATTGGTTGCGCTGCTCCAGCGCGTTCCGTTCCTTCTGACCGGCATCCGTCGCTTGCTGGGCACGTTCCTTGGCCTCCTTCTGGGCCACGGTGTCGTACCCGAAGACATCAGCACCAGTGTCGTGGATGGTGTTCCCGACGTCCTTGATCCGGTCTCCGACCCAATCCCCAAATCCCATGACTCCCCCTAGCTCCTATCACTCAGGAAGTCTCGAAGCGGTCTGATTGGCAACCTTCTCGGCCTCGGCACAAGCATCGACGGAGTCGCGCCGCGCGCCATCGACCATGTAGATCGCTACCCCGCCACCAGCATCGACGAGCACCGTGCAGCCGCCCTGACCGGTAGCTCCAGATTCAACAGCCTTGGCACCGTTACGGCCGCCGAACTTCTGCTCGTCGTAGGAGTCCCAGCTTCCGCTCTCCCGGTACGACGACACCGTCTCCTTGACGTTCTTCTGCAACGACACAGTCATCTTCTCGCCAACCCACTCGCAACCGGGCTCGGACTCCACCGGCGTGAAGTCAGCGCTCTGCGTCGACACTCCCCACGACGTCAACTCGTCGGGCTTGAAAAACGTGCACGGGTCGAAGCTCTCCAGCCCAGAACCAGAAGTCGCCGAAGTCGGAGACTCCTCCGAACCGCTGGAGCTCCCACCGCCCGAACAAGCGGAAAGCCCGAGCAGCGACAAGCCGGCAACGACCGCGACCACAGACCGGGAAAGTGAACTCACTACATACCTCGCTGAATGTCCTGGGCGTGCTGTTCGTCGATGGCACGGTAGTCCTTCGCCGCAGCGCGGTAGGCATCCGCCATCTTCTGTAGTTCGTCCTGCATCTGACGGATCAAAGCCATAGCGCCAGCTTCCCCATCATTGGCTTTCGTCTCGAACCGATGGGTCAAGTCCTTGCCATCCGGGTAGTTGCCAAGCCCAGCAACACGAGTAATCGCACGTGCCTCGCGGAACAGTCGACGCAAGGCTTCGGCTTCTTCCTCGCAGTGCTTGGCAGCCTTCTCCGCAGCATCCGGATCCAGGGCGAGCTTGCCTGCACCGACCTGCTGGTTCACCCAATTCGTCTGTGCGGCAACGGCCTGGATCCCCGCGGCCGCCCCAGCGAAGCCTGCACTCTCGGCGCCTGCCATCCCAGATCCCTCCGGACTCTGCGATCTCCCCCACGAAACGTGGGCACCCCAGCTTGACGCAGGCCGGACCGGAATGGTTCCCACCAGCATCGATCCCGTCGGATATCACCTGTTTGGCCCAGGTCATAGAGCCGCCGCATCCCGCGGAACCGGCCCGCAGACTCGAAACCCGAGCACGCAGCTCTACCCGGCCCCGATCACTCAGGAAAGCGGATCACTCTCGCGCAGGCATTGCCTTCTGCATGCGGATGATCACGGCATGTCGTCAGGTTGGCTGTTCGATGTGGTCAGGACTTCAGGGTTGTGTTCAGGGTGTTCACCAGGGTTGGGAAGGTTTGGCGGAAGTTCTGGAGGTTGGGCGCCGTTTCGGGGGTTGCGTACCAGCAGAGGCCCGGGGTTCCGTCTGCTGCTGGGTCGAGTTCGGCGAATTCCGCCAGCCAGCGGTCTGTTTCGCCCAGGACCACCGCGTACGGGAGCGAGCGGGAGAACACCGTTTCCCGGTCCGCCGGGGGCAGGGAGTTCGCCGCGGCGTCGTGGAGGTAGCCGCGCAGGCCTCGGACCTGCATGACCAGGGCACTGCCGCGGCGGGTTCGGGCCGGCATCAGGCGTGCGCTGGCCACCATCGCGATGCCGCCGAGCACCACGCCGAGGCCGAGGAGGGCGACCGAGGTCGTCAGCGCCAGGGCCGCGGTGAGCACTGCGCCGCCGATCGCGACGCCGATTCCGCTCCACCAGAACAGGTTTCGGTCCGCGTCCGGGCGGCGGGCGAACCACTCCTTGTCCACGACCTCCGCGTACAGCGCGTCGCGCACCCGGTTGAGGTTCGGGCCGCGCAGCTGGGACAGGCGGACTTCCGGCGCTTGGCCGACCAGCAGGTCGTAGACCGCGCGCTCGTAGGGCCGCAGCGACTCGTCCGCCGGGTTGATGCGCACGAAACGCCAGTCCTGGCCGGGCAATTCCTCGATCCACAGGTAGTTGCGGACCGCGAGGTCGATGATCGTCGCCGTCACGTCGACCGGGTCGACCCGTTCGTCGACGACCGTGCCGATCTCGCCGGGCAGCACGCCGTCCGGCGAGGCGAAGGTGACGCCGCCGCGCTCGTCGGTCATCAGCACCTCGACGCGCCCCACGTCGTCGCCGAACGCGTGCGCATCCCGACCTCGGACGTACCAGACCAGGCCGAGTCCGCCGATGAGCACCAGACCGATCGCGGCCAGCCCGACGCCGGTGCCCGGGGTCAGCGAGAACGCCTTCGCCAGGCTGAAGTACTGCTCGGTCACCGCCGTCGCCGGGACGGTGCCGGCCGGGAGCTTGAAGGTGACGTCCATGCGGTCTCCGGGTTCCAGCCCGGAGGTCATCGCCCGCATCTCCTGGGTGTGGGAGATCTCGAACTGGTCGCAGCGGTGCTCGCTGCCCAGCGGACCAGCGAGGCACACGATCGCCTGCGGCACCCGAGGCGACAGCAGCGCCACCTCGATGCGCTGCACCGGCACGTTCCAGCCGCCGGACACCTGCCAGCGCACGTCCTGCAGGTCACCGGCGTCCGCCACGGCACCGCGCACCGCGTACTTCAGCGTCGCCACACCGGGTTTCAGCGTCACGCGCATCTCGTCGGCGTCGACCTGCACGTCGCCACCGCCGTCGACCGAGGCGTCGGAGACGGTGAACACCCGCTCCTCGCCCGGACCTGTCGCCTGCCGCAACGGCGTGCTCCGAATCACGGGCGAGCCTTGGGGGACGGTGATCTGCTCGGTGACCGACAACAGTCCGTCGCGCTCCAGCTTGAGATGAACGTCGCTGGACACGGCGTCGGGTCGTGGGTCAGCCGGTTGCGCTTGAGCCACTGCGCCCGGGGCGCCAAACAGCGTCCCGGCCAGTGCGATCGCCAGCCCCCATTTGGTCAACACGGCCCGGACGATATCCGCCCGAAGTTAAGCTCTGGTCCGCAACCGGCGAGATCAATTCGAGGAAGTTGGGAAGACGACGGCCCGGTGGCGGACCGCTGAGCTCGACTGACCGTCCACTTCAGATACACCGCGAGGAAGACCGCATGACCCAGCCGCCTCGGCCGCCGCAAGGACCGCAACCACCACAGCAGCCGTGGCCACCCCAACACCCTCGCGGCGCGCAGCAGCCGCCGATGCAGCCTCAGCAGCGACCGCACGGCCTACCGCCCCAGGGTCCGCAGTCGCAGCGTCCGCCGTTACCCCCGCCCGGAATCCGCCCTGTTTCCGGGCCGCCGCCGACCGCCCGCCCGTTCCCACCGCAGGGCGCCGCTCCGGGCCCGCAGATGCCACCGATGCGGCCGCCGCAGCGCAAGAGCAACACCGGGGTCATCGTCGCGCTGGTGCTGGTCGGCGTGACGTTGTTCAGCATCACCATGATCGGCGCGGTCGCCGCCGCTATCACTTCCGATCGCGCTTCGGACTACGACAGCACGAGCAGCAGCGAGACCACGACATCCGACGAGAGCACGTCCAGCACGACCTCGAGCACCTCCAGCAGCAGCGAGACGACGACCTCGGGCAGCAGCTCGGAGACCAGCACCTACGAGCCGGAGGACCAGATCCGACCGGTGTCGAGGCTGGGCGACCACCCGATCAACATCCCGAACAACGGCGCGGTGAACACCTCCTGCAACCTGCCCTCCTTCGACACCGACGTCGAGTCGCAGGACCGCTTCTTCCAGGCCGCGCTTCCCTGCCTGATGGAGGCGTGGACACCGCTGCTGGAGGACGCGAACCTGCCGGTCCGGATGCCGCAGGTGATCACCAGCGGTGATGACTTCGAAACCCCTTGCGGCACGCGGAAATGGGATCAGACCGCGATGTACTGCCCTGGCAGCCACACGATCTACATGACCGCGCGGTACTACTCCGAGAAGGAGCAGCGCACCGATGCAGGCGCGTACCTCGGCCAGTTCGCGCACGAATTCGGGCACGCGGTGCAGGGCATGGCCGGGATCAACGCCGCCTACGGCGAGGCCTCCTACGACGCGGGCGGCGGCGACACCGCAGCCGGCCTGGAACTGACTCGCCGCTCTGAGCTGCAGGCGACCTGCTTCGAGGGCATGTCGCTGGCCGCGCTGCAGAACGGCGGGGTCAGCAACGACTACATCTTCCCGGCGCTGCAGGACTCCCGCGAACGCGGCGACGAGTACAACGCGCAGCGCGACCACGGCACCATGAAGACCAACCAGGCGTGGATCGACCAGGGCTTCTACAAGAACGAGGTCACCGAGTGCAACACCTGGCTGGCCGACCCGTCCGACGTGAACTGAGTACCTGTCTTTGAGCCTGGTTTTCAAAAACAGGTTTTCGGGTCAGCGGCGGCCGAGCATCAGGGCGTACCCGCCGCCGGCGACACCGGCGAGGGTGAGCAGGATCCACTGGGCCCGCTTGGCGAGCTCGTCGAGCGGTGAATCGTTCGCCGTGACCGGGCGCACCACGACGTCTCCGGTCGCATCGGCCGGAACCAGCACCGGGAACTGCTGGCCGCGACTGTGCCCGCAGCCGTCGAACGGCACGCGGCGGACTTCGCCGCCGATCTCGACCTCGACCAGATCGCCCGCCGTCCGCGCACCGCACGGACGTGACTCGACGACGGTCGCCGTCGCCGGGCGCAGCTGCGCGCGCTCGCGATCAGCTGCCACCACCAGCGGCCACACGGCCGCTCCCGCCAGGGCTGCGCAGAGCAGCCCCAGGACAAGCAGGGTCGACGCGACCGACGCCGAACCTCGTTGCCTACTCACGACTTCGATATTGCCAGGATTTCGAGCGGTGACCGCGGGTTGTCGCGGAATCACGGCTCCGCCGGGGTCACCCTCTTCACGTACAGCAGGCGGTCGCCGGACTCGATGGCGTCGGCCTCCGGCGCGTCCACCCGGTACAGGTGCCCGTCGCGGACCACGCCGAGCACGATGTCGGACAGGTGCCGCGGCGAGCCGCCGACCTCCTGGTCCTCCACCTCGCGCTCGGCGATCGCCAGCCCGGCGTCCGGGGTGAGCAGGTCCTCGAACATCTCCACCACGGACGGCGTGGAGGTCGCCATGCCGAGCAGGCGTCCGGCCGTTTCGCTGGAGACCACCACGGAGTCCGCACCCGACTGCCGCAGCAGGTGGACGTTCTCGGCCTCCCGCACCGCCGCGACGATCTGGGCCTTCGGCGCCAGCTGCCGCGTGGTCAGGGTGACCAGCACCGCGGTGTCGTCGCGGGCCGGGGCCACCACGATGGCCTGCGCGCGGGTCACGCCGGCCACCCGAAGCACGTCCGAGCGCGTGCCGGAACCGTTGACCGTGACCAGCCCCTGCGCGGAGGCCGCCTCCAGCGCGGTGTGGTTGGTGTCGACCACCACGATGCGGCTGGGGTCGGCGCCTTCGCCGAGCAGCGCGGTGACCGCGGACCGGCCCTTGGTTCCGTATCCGATGACGACCACGTGGTCGCGCACCTTGGACCTCCAGCGTTGGATCTTGAACGCCTGTCGCGAGCGCTCGGTGAGCACTTCCAGTGTGGTACCGACCAGCACGATCAGGAACAGCACCCGCAGCGGTGTGATGACCAGCACGTTCACCAGCCGCGCCGAATCGCTGACCGGGGTGATGTCGCCGTAGCCGGTGGTGGACAGCGTCACCGTCGCGTAGTAGATGGCGTCGAGCAGGCTTAGCCCGTCGCCCGCGTTGCCGTCCTGGTAGCCATCGCGGTCGACGTAGACCAGCAGCACCGTGGCCACCAGTGCGAGGACGGCGCCGATGATACGGCGGGTTATCGAGCGGACCGGGCTGATCGCGCTGCCGGGCATCCGGATCACGCCGACCAGGGCGTGATCCGGCCGACTGGTCAGCTCTTCCTTGTCGGCTGACCCGCCCAGGAACGGGTGCGCCAGCGCCCTGGCTCCGCGCCGCATCATGAACAGTGCTCCCCGACTTCGCGACCACTCACGGCGGAGAACAGTAACTCCGCGCGCGATCCCGGTGCGGAGCGGCACCCCGGCGCGGATAACGACTTCTGATCCAGAGCGGAAGACCAGCCCCCGTTTCCGGGGTTCGGCGTTCTACGATGCAGAAGTGCAGCAGCTCCAGCACGCGGCCCGCGCCCTGGGTTGGGACGGCCAGCTGATCCCGGACGTGGAGGTCCTCGGCGCGAAGTTCGCCGCCGTGGTGCGCATCCGCCAGGACGTCCACCAGTGGCGCAGTCGCAACGGCTGGGCGCCCGAGCTCAATCCGGCCTGGTTCCGCTCCTGGTCCGAGCCGACCACGCACGATCACGTGCCGGTCCCCGCAGTGGACCTGCTCGGCGCTCTGGTCCCGGTGGCCCACCCGCGCTTCGCGCTGCGCGCGTGCGGAACGCTCTTGACGTTGGCGCCGTGCGCGGTGGTGCTCTCGTCGAACCAGCCGTACCGCCCGCTGCGCATGCTCGAGCTCGACTACTACGGGGTGGGCGTGGTCAACGCTGCGCCCGGCAGCCCGGCCGAGCTGGTGATCCCTCCGGAGGACCGGACCGCGGAGTTCGGTTCGTCCCTCTTCGGCCGCTGGCTCCTGGAAGTCCTCTACTCCCGACTCCTCGAACTACCCCAGCTGACCGAAAACGCCTGATGAACGATCGTGAGCACTCCGCGGTGCCATAGCGCCGCGAAGTGCTCACGAACCCCAATACCAGCGAAAACGCTTGCTTTCTGCGGTAAGTAGCAGCTACGGCATGGCTGGCACCGCGCGACGAACGTCGCTAAGCAAAACGAGGCTGGAACTGCATGAAGATCAGGCCAGCACGTATTCGTGCCAGTTGAGCCCCTCGGGATTCCATCGCATGCCGTGGCCCTCCTTCAGCATGCGGAGTGCCTGCATGGTGTGGGGCCAGCGGCGGATTGCGTTGGCCAGGGCGACCGGGGTCATCAGGTCTGCCGTGCGGCGGTGCTGACCCGGTCCGAGGAGAGCGACTCCGCCGGGCGTGGAGATGATGTCGGTCAGCGCCGTCTGACCGGACAAGGCGGTCTGCTCGACGCTGAGGATGGTGTGCGGCTGCAGTTCCTCCGGCCAAGCTCGGCGGTCGATGTCCATGGCCACCGGCTGGTCGCAGGAGCCGCACTCGCACGGGAACTCGCTGGCCCAGCCGTGCCGCTTCCACGACCACACGGCGGCGGCACCGGTGCCCAGGTCGGACAGCGCGGCGACGTGCGGCCAGGCGCCGACGACGGCGCTGAGCAGGGTCTTCTTCGACGGGCGCGGGGATTCGCCCGGGCCGTCGAAGGACCAGGTGCCGGTGTCGTCGCGGTGCACCCGCACCAGCGGGGCGCGCATCGCGAGCACCTCGGCGTCCACGTGCACTTCGGATTCCGGTGGGGCGCTGAGCTTCCAGTGCGTGTTCATCGCGGGCATACTGTTCCGCCGCGCGGCAGCATCTCAAGCTCCGCCACCCGAACGTGTTACCGCCGCTTGCATCACAGCTCGTTCGGTGATCCCGGAACCCTGCGGAAATCCGGGAACGTTCACTCCGCCTTGGGAACAGCGGTGATGAGGTTCCGGATGCCGTCGGCGTCGAGGAGGTCGGCCGGGCGCAGGGTGTGGTCGTGGCGGACGTAGTGGAACGCCGCGCGGACCTTCTCCAGCGGCGTGCGGGACAGCTCCGCCCACGCCAGCCGGTAGGCCGCCAGCTGCACCGACAGCGCGGGCACCTGGTCGCCGCCGGGCACCGCGCCGGTCTTCCAGTCCACCACCGTCCAGCCGCCGTCGGGGTCGCGGAACACCGCGTCCATCCGGCCGCGCAGGACGATTCCCTCGACCTGGGTCTCGAACGGCACCTCGACGCGGTGCGGGGTGCGATCGGCCCACGTCCCGTCCAGGAACGCCTGCTGCAGTTCGGCCAGATCCTCCTGCATCGGCGCGGATTCATCGGCCGCGCCGGGCAGTTCGTCGATGTCCAGCAGCGCGGACGAGGTGAACCGGTGCTCGAGCCAGGCGTGGAAAGCGGTGCCGCGCCGGGTCATCGGGTTCGGCGGGAACGGCAGCGGACGACGCAGCCGCCGCGCCAGGCCGTCGGTGTCCCCGGCCAGCTCGACGAGTTGGCTCACCGAAAGGTGTTCCGGCAGCCGGACCTGCTCCCGGCGCTGCGCTGCCGCCGCTCGCTCAGCGAGCAGCACCTCGACATCCCGGGCCCAGCCCTCCTCGTCGTCGTCCTCCGACCCTGCGGTGTCTACATAGGACAGCGCAGCGCGCACCAGCTCCGCGCCTTCGGCGACCGCTTCGCGGCGCGGGCCCAGCGGATCGATCGGCCATTCCACGCTGCGCACCGACTCGGCCAGCGGGTTCGGCGCGTCCTCCGCCGGCTGCGGCGCCAACTGGTCGAGCACCCCGACGTTGGAGCCGTTCAGCACTGCTGCCAGCTCTTGCAGGAAGATCGACGGCCCCTTCGGCCGGTCGCCGTTCTCACCCCACCAGTGCCCGGAGAGCAGCAGCGTCCGCTCCGAGCGCGTGACCGCGACGTAGAGCAGTCGGCGCTCCTCAGCGATCCGCCGCTCCTCGAACTCCTCGTCGTGGATGCCCAGCGCTTCGGTGATCTCCTTGCGGTCCATTCCGGACAGTCGGTCGACGTCCAGCACCGGGAGGTCCTGCGCGTCACCACGCAGCTCGGCGGGCAGCGAGGTAACCGAGCGGAGCCAGGACGACGACTTGCGCTTGCCGGGGAAGACGTCGTTGACCAGGTGCGGAACGGCAACCACCTGCCATTCCAGGCCTTTCGCCGCATGCACGGTCAGCACCTGGACGCGGTCCTCGGCGACTTCGACCTCACCCGGCTCCAGCCCGTCCTCGGCGCGCTCGGCGGCGGACAGGTAGTCCAGCAGCGAGGACAGGGTGGCCGACGGACTGGTCATGGCGAAAGAGGTGACCACGTCGGCGAAAGCGTCCAGATGGATCCGGCCCGGGCCCACCGATCGCGCGAGGCTCTCGATGTCCAGCAGCAGGGTCCGCTCGACGTCGGCGACCAGCTCGGGCAGCGGCTGGTCGAGACGTCGCCGCAGGTTGGCGAGTTCGCCGCCGAGCCTGCGGATCCGCTGGTAGCCGGCCGCGGAGTAGCGCGCGGCGTCGCCGGGGTCGTCGAGGGCGTCGACCAGCCCGGCCTGCTCGGCGTTCTCCCCAGGCAGCGCCGCGGTGACCACTGCGGATGGATCGTCGGATTCCGGTTCCTTGAACGCCTGCGCGCCGAGTTCACGCGCCCGCTCCCACAACGCGGCGATGTCGGCGGCACCGATGCGCCAGCGCGAGCCAGTCAGCAGCCGCATCGCGGCCGTTCCGGCCAACGGGTCGACCAGCGTGCGCAGCGCGCTGACCAGGTCCCGCACCTCGGCTTCGTCGAGCAGCCCGCCGAGACCGACGACTTCCACGGGCAGTCCGCGTTCGCGCAGCACAGCGGCGATGTCGGCCATGTCCGCGCGCCGCCGCACCAGCACCGCAGCGGTCGGGGGCGAGCCGCCTTCGTCCAGCGCGGCGTGCCACTGCGCGGCGATCTGGTCGGCTACCCAGTCGAGCTCTTCGCGGACGTGCTCGGTCAGGGCCAGGCGGATGTCACCGGGCTCGGCGCCTTCCCGGGGGCGCAGCTCGTCCACTTCGAGGCCGATCCGGCGCAGCGGCTCGGACACCGCGTTGGCGACTTCCAGGATTTCCGAGGGGTTGCGGAAGCTGGTCAGCAGTCCGTAGCGGCTGGCCGGCTCCGGGCGCCCGTTCTCGGCGCGCGGGAAGTCGGTGGTGAAGCGCGGGAGGTTCGCCGCGCTCGCGCCGCGCCAGCCGTAGATCGCCTGCGCCGGGTCCCCCACCGACGTGACCGGCAGCTGGTCGCCCTGCCCGAACAGCGACCGCAGCAGCACCCGCTGCGCGTGCCCGGTGTCCTGGTACTCGTCGAGCAGCACGGCGCCGTAGCGGGCCCGTTCGCCCTCGACCACCTCGGGATGTTCGGCGGCCAGCAGCGCGGCGAGCGACATCTGGTCGGCGAAGTCCATCGCCCCTTCCCGCCGCTTGCTCTGCGCGTACTCCTCGACCAGTGGCAGCAGCGCGATCCGCAACTGCTGTGCGGCGACGACCTTCATCAGGTCCTGCGGCAGGTTCGCGCGCTGCCCCTTCGTCCGCGGCGCGTTTTCGACGACCTCGCACAGCTTTTCGGCGTGGTCGCGCAGATCGCGCGGACTCACCAGGTGCTCGGCGAGTTCCCCGGCCAGCGACAGAACGTAACCGGTCACAGTGGACGGAACCTTGTCGGTGTCCAGGTCTTCGGTCCAGGTCGCGACCACGCGGTGCGCGAGCTGCCACGACGCCGTCTCGCTCAGCAGTCGCGCGCCCGGCTCGACCGGAACCCGCAGCCCGTGCTCGCCGACGATCCGACCGGCGTAAGCGTGATAGGTCAGCACCGTCGGGTCTTCGGTGAGCACCGTGGACCGCAGCTGCCCGCTCGGGTCGACCTCGTCCAGCAGCCCCGATCCGGCGAGCCTTCGCAGCCGCGCGCGCACCCGGTCGGCGAGCTGTCGCGCGGCTTTCCGGGTGAAGGTCAGGCCGAGGATGCGTTCCGGCGTGACCAGCTGATTCGCCACCAGCCAGACCACCCGCGCGGCCATGGTCTCAGTCTTACCCGCGCCCGCACCTGCGACGACCAGCGCCGGTTCGGCGGGCGCGGCGATGACAGCGGCCTGCTCCGGTGTCGGCGGGTGCAGTCCGAGCGCCTGCGCGATCCGATGTGGACTGACGATCGGCCGCTCGCTCACCTGCACACCCCCCTCACCCACCCCACGGCCCCGGAGCCGCGTCGGGTCCTTGCTGGGGGGACGGAACTGGGCGGTCATTGGGCGACCTGTCTTCCGGCTGGGTGGACCGGGCAGCAGGTTCGGGCCGGGCAGCGGGAGCAGTCGGAGTTCTCCGTGGCCACGTAGGCCGGGCCGAGGCTGTCAGCCGCCGCCGTGTGCACCACGTCGAGCCACACCTTGATCCGCTCGTCGTCCAGCGCCTGCTGCGTTCGCTCGGTGGCGGCGCCCTTCCGGTCGGACTTCGCCACGTAGAGCAGCCGAGCCCCGCCCGGAGCGTCGTGCTCGCCGAAGGCGCCCAGCGCGGCGGCGAGCTGGTAGACCGCCAGCTGCGGGTGTTCCTCTGCATCGCCCTTGCTGACCGGGCTCTTCCCGGTCTTGACGTCCACCACCACGGGACGGCCTTCGCCGTCGACCTCGAGCCGGTCGACCCGACCGCGCAGCCGCAGCCACGGACCACCGGGGCGGGCCGGGACCGTGACGTCGAGGTCCTTCTCCACCCCGAGCTGGGTGAGTTCGGCCCGCGACTGCACCAGCCAGTTCACGAAGGCGTCGAGCATGTTCTCCACGCGCTTGCGCTCCTTGCGGGAGAACCACGGCGCACCTGCGTCCACCGAGTCCCACGCGTCGTCGAGCGCCTTGTGCAGCTGCTTGGTGTCCGCGCCTTCCGCGGCGGCCTGGACCAGCGCGTGCACCAGGGTTCCGGTGAGCGCGGCGAGTTCAGCGGTGTCCTGGCCGCCGTGCCGCTCCACC
This sequence comes from Saccharopolyspora sp. NPDC002376, assembly GCF_053593195.1. Taxonomy (NCBI): domain Bacteria; kingdom Bacillati; phylum Actinomycetota; class Actinomycetes; order Pseudonocardiales; family Pseudonocardiaceae; genus Saccharopolyspora; species Saccharopolyspora sp. NPDC002376. Next base: position 10,579 of record NZ_JBSFBZ010000032.1, on the reverse strand, counting down.
ATCCAGCGCAGCGGGCACTTGGCTAGAATCTCCACAGTGGACGGAGACACGCGAACCGGCTCGTCGTCGGTCACCAGCGGTTCAGCCGTGGAGTTCTCCGGCAGCCCGTACCAGCTCTCCGGGCTGGCGCCCGGCACGTCCTCCGCCGCCAGTCGCGCCAGCTGCTTCGCCGCGCGCTCCCGCCGCTGCGGCACCGCCTCCGGGTCGCACACCACCCGCCGCAGCTCGCCGACCAGATCGGCCAGTGCCAAGCCGCGTTCCGGCCGGGCGATCGGCCGCTCCACCGCGTCCGGATCGCTGTCCACGCCCTCCAGCTCGTCCAGGAACCGCGAAGGCTGGTCGTCCTCTCCACGCACCGCGCTGACCAGCAGGTTCCGCCGCGCCCGGCTGGCGGCGACCCGCAACAGCCGACGCTCCTCGGCCAGCAGCGGAGCGGTGGCCGACACCCGTTCTGCGTCCATCCCGGCCAGCACGTCGACCAACCGCTCCACCCCGAGCAGCGATCCGCGCAGCCGGAGGTCCGGCCAGATGCCCTCCTGGATGCCGGGAATCGCCACGACTTCCCACTCCTGGCCGCTCGCAGCATGCGCGGTGAGCACTTGGACGGCGTTGTCGCGGGGCGCGGTCGGCGCGAGCGAGCTGCCCGCGATCTGCTGGCTGGTCAGGTAATCGGCGAAACCGGCCGCGTCAGCACCGGGCAACCGGTCGACGTACTGAGCTGCCGCGTCGAACAGCGACACGATGGCATCCAGGTCTCGGTCGGCCTGAGCGCCGACGACACCGTGCCGTTCGGACTGCGCCACCCAGCGCTTCTCCAGACCGCTGGCCTTCCAGACCCGCCAGAGGGTTTCTTCAACGCTGTGCCCGGCAGACACCGATTCGGCAGCCTTGCGCAGCAGGCCCGCGACCTTCCGAGCCGGCTCCGCCGCGGAAGCCTCGAGCGCGGCGAGCTGGTCGTCGTCCTGCAGGACTTCCACCAGCAGTTCACCGCTGGCCCGGCCACCACCCGCGGCCAGCTCCAGGCGCCGGAGTCCACGACGCAACCGCCGCAGCGCCAACGGATCGGCACCACCGAGCGGCGAAGCCAACAGCTCAGCCGCGGAGTCCGGATCGAGCGCCTGCGGACGCGCCGCGCAGCGCAGCAGTGTCAACAGTGGACGGACAGCATTCCGCTGCGCCAACGGGATGTCGTCCACCGGAAGCGCAATCGGCACACTCGCCGCGAGCAAGGCGCGGCGCAACACCGGCAACGACAGACCGGTCGAGCGGACCACGACCGCCATCTGCGACCAGGGAATCTCATCGATCAGATGCGCCCGGCGCAACTGGTCAGCGATCCAGGACGCCTCCTGCGCCTCGGTGGCCAGCAGCCGCACCTGCACCGACCCGTCGCGCTCGTCTTCGGGCTCGACCAGCTTGCGCTGCGGCCCCGATCCCGGCAGCCGCTCCGCCAACCGCTGCACCGCTTCGCGGACCGCTTTGGACATCCGGTGGTCGATGGTCAGCACCTCGGTGCTGTTGCCGTCCTGATCGGAGTCCAACAGGCAGCGCGGGTCGGCGCCGCGGAACGAGTACACGGCCTGGTCGGGGTCGCCGGCCAGCACGAACTCGGTGGCGGTGTCGCCGAGCCGCCTGATCAACCAGTACTGCTGCGGGTCCAGGTGCTGGGCGTCGTCGACGAACACATAACGCACGCGGTCCTGCTCCGCGGCGAGCAGCTTCGGATCGGTGTCGAAGGCCAGCAGCGCCGAACCGACCAGCTCGGCGGCGTCCAACGCGGGGGCCTGCGAACCACCAGCGCCGCGCAGCAACGTGACCCGCTCGTACTGCCGCGCGAACTTGCCAGCGGCGATCCATTCGGGACGGCCGTGCTGACGCCCGAGCGCCGCCAGCTTCTCCGGCCCGACACCGCGCTCCGCGGCGCGCAGCAGGAGGTCGCGCAGCTCCTCGGCGAAGCCGGGGACGGTCAGCGCGGGGCGCAGCGGTTCCGGCCAGTCCGCCGCGCCGATCTCCACGTCACCGGCCAGCAGGTCGCGGATCAACGCATCCTGGTCCGGGCCGTTCAGCAGCTGCGGCGGCGGCAGTTCGTCGCGCGCTGCCTGCAATCGCAGCACCGCGAAGGCGTAGGAGTGGACGGTGCGGACCAGCGGTTCAGGCGCAGTGCGCAGCGCGGTCGACGATCCGGTGAGCAGCCGGGTGATCTCGGTGCGCATCCAGGACGCGGCGCGGCGACTCCCGGTCAGGACCAGGACGTTCTCCGGCGACACCTCGCGGTTGCGGATCCGGTCGGCGGCCAGCTCGGCGATGAGCGTGCTCTTGCCGGTCCCGGGGCCGCCGAGCACGCGCAGGAAGCCGAAGGAGTGCGCCAGCGCACGCTGCCCGGCCGCGTCCCAAGTGGTGCGCCGCCGAGCGGGTTCGGCACGGCGCACGAGCACTGGCGCGGTCGGGGAAGGCACCCGTCGATGGAACCACGCGTCAACGACAAGGTCGCGAAGGGCTCGCGGTTCGCCGACATGATCTCCCCCGCAGGTGGAGCGGTCGGTCTTCCGTTCTCGGCGTACCCGATTCCGGGACGGTGCTGAACCGCCGCGCCCCTCCCCCACGTGTATTCGTGCGAACACGGTTCACCTGCTTTTTCCACGGAAACCATCGCGCGCGATTAACGCCAATTCAATGTGAATTCAAGACCACCTTTTGGTGGTACAAACCAATTTTTCCCTCTGGCATGGTTTCGGATCATCACGGGGTCCCCGCCCGTGACCTGCGAAATCTCTCCCCCGAGCCCCATTCGCTCCCCCGAAGGAGGAAATCGTGAGCAAGGTCCGCAAGAGCCTGCTTACCTGTGCGGCGGCGGCAGCAGCGCTGACCCTCGGCGCCGTTCCCGGGCTCAGCGCTGAAGCCACCGACGCCCGCCCCGAGGCCACCTCTCCGGCCGCTGCCTCGCCCTACCTCTACAACGGCTGGGGCAACCGGCCCGCGGTCGGCGAGGTGATGAGCGCCACCGGCATCAAGGACTTCACACTGGCGTTCATCCTCTCCGACGGCACCTGCAACCCCACCTGGGACGGCAACCGCCCGCTCGACGGGCCGGAGAAGGCCATCATCGACGAGGTCCGCGCTGGTGGCGGCGACGTCATCCCGTCCATCGGCGGCTGGGCCGGCAACAAGCTCGGCGAGGCCTGCCAGGACGCGCAGTCGCTGGCCGGCGCCTACCAGAAGCTGATCGACGCCTACGAGCTGAAGGCCATCGACATCGACATCGAGTCCACCGAGTTCGACACCCCGGAGGCGCAGGACCGGGTCCTGGAGGCGCTGAAGACCGTCAAGGAGGCCAATCCCGGCCTGCAGACGGTGATCACCTTCCCAACGCGGATCGACGGCCCGAACGACTCGGGCAAGCGGCTGATCGGCAAGGCCGCGGAGATCGGCGCGAACGTCGACGTGTGGACTCAGATGCCGTTCAACTTCGGCGGCACCGACATGGCGGCCGACACCATCACCTCCACCGAAGCGCTGAAGGAGCAGCTCAAGACCGCCTTCGGCTACACCGACGAGGAGGCGTACTCGCACGCCGGGATCTCGTCGATGAACGGCAACACCGACACCGGCGAGGTCGTCACCCCGGCCGACTTCCAGAAGATGGCCGACTACGCCAAGGAGAAGAACCTCGGCCGGTTCACCTTCTGGTCGCTCAACCGGGACCGCTCCTGCGAGGGAGGCGGCGGCGCCGACGCCTGCAGCGGCATCGACCAGCAGCCGTGGGAGTTCACCAAGATCGTCGCCGGATTCCAGGGCTGAGCACCGAACGGCCCGTTCGCCGCTCCCATCGGGACGAACGGGCCGTTCACCACACTGGACGCTCCCGCCCCAGCCGTCCCGCGCGACGGAACGCAATTGGACGGTGCTGTGCGGTAGCTTCGGGTTCGTGAACGAGGAGACCGTGGAGCAGGTGCGGGCGATCGTGGCGTCGATCCCGCCCGGATGGGTGCTCTCCTACGGAGACGTCGCCGAGATCGCGGGACTGCGCTCAGCACGCATCGTGGGCCGCATCCTCGCCGAGGACAGCGCCGATCTGCCGTGGCACCGAGTCCTGCGCTCCAACGGCACGGTCGCCGACCACCTCCAGCACCGCCAGCTGGAGCTCCTCCGAGCCGAAGGCGTCCTCGCCGACGGAGCCCGCATCAACATGCGCCGCTACCGCTGGGGCGCCTGAATCCCAACTTCAGGGAAATTCGGGAACCTCCCGACGTCCCGCGCTGCGCCAGGGGTTCCCAACTTTAGGGAAATTCAGAATCACTCGATCGCCGAATTACAGTCCACTTCGGACTGTCAGTGTCGCTTCGGGAGTTCTTCGGTCACCAGGCGGACCAAGGCGGCTGTTCGGGAGCGCTCCGGCATCGCGTGCGGCAGCCCCGCCGCTGCGATCGGCGCCGCTGTCACCGGCCCGACGCAGGCGATGAAAACCCCGTCCCGCAAGGCTTTCCGCAACTGCTCGCCTCGGCCGGTGTGATCCGCGCGAGCCAGGAAGTTGGTCGCCGCCGGCGCGCTGGTGAACGGCAGAGCGTCCACCTCGCCGCGCAGGACCGCGTCGATCAGGGCGTCCAACGCGCCCAGATCCACCGGGTCCGTCCAGCGGTAGACGGTCACCGGCACCACCTCGGCGCCCGCGTCGCGCAACGCAGCGCGGAACGAAAGCATCGGATCACCGTGCACCTGCAGCACGATCCGCTTGCCCGCGAGGTCGCGTTCGAGCAGGTGCGACAGCACCTCGGCGGACTCCTCCGACGGCGAGGTGAAGGACTCCACCAGACCGGCACCCCGCACCGCACCACGGGCTTTCGCGCCCCGCGCCAGCACTTCGGCCGAACGCAGGTGCTCCAACAACCGCTCACCGACACCGGCGTGCTCAGCCGCCTCGAACCAACCCCGGAACCCGACCCCGGTGATCGCCACGACGTAGTCGACCGGCCCGGCCAGCACCGCCTCGGTCGCCGCGGCGAGTTCGCCGTCCTCGGGCAGCGGCACCGTGTGCATCGCCGCGCCGAACAGCACCCGAGCTCCTCGCCGGGTGAACAGCGCCCCGATCTCGTCGGCCTTGCGCTCGGCCGTCACTCCCACCGTGAAACCGCGCAGCGGCTGATCCTCGCTCACAGCCCCATCCTCACACCTGAACGGCCCAGCGGTGAAGGGCGACTAGAGCACTTCGAGGACCATCTGGGAAGCGCGCTCCAGACCGGTCAGCGTCTGCGCGGACGACCGCGGGTGCAGCGCGTGCACCGCCAAGCGGAACAGCAAAGCGCGCAGCAGCGCCTGCGGCCAGTCGGTCAGGTGCGACCAACGCTCCACGATCGCCGCGTCCGCACCGCCCCAGGCCAGCGCGTCGATCACCACGACCGCCGCCGCCCACTCCGCGGGCCGCCAGTACGGGTTGAAGTCGATGATGCCGGGCGCCGCGTCGTCGGTGAACAGCACGTTGCCGAACAGGTCGCCGTGCACCACCTGCGGTCCCAGCTGCACCTCGCGCCGCGAACCGGCGAGCACGTCGTAGAGCCGTCCGCCCTTCTCCTCGGGCAGCGAGTACTCCACCTCGCCCCAGGCCATCCGGTCGGCGAGCGCGTAGATGTCCTGGCGTGCCGCCAGGAATCGCGGCCGGGCCAGGAAGCGGCTGGCCGCGTGCAGGCGCAGCGACATGGCCACCACGTCGTCGTGCCGCGGCTCGGCCCGTCCGTCGATGTTCCGGCTGGCCGACCACCCGGACACCACCCAGCGGCCGTCGGTGGACCGCACCGGGCGGGACACCCGGACCTCGTCCGGATCGAGCAGGTCGAGGGTCTGCGCGACCCAAGCGGCCTCGGCGGTGTTCGCGGCGGGCTTCAGCACGATCTCCCCGCACCGCCAGGCGACCGCGCCCTCCAGCGACTCGGGATCTTCGACGCGCGCACCGAATGCCGCGCGCACGTGCGGCGGTGGCGGCTCCGGCGTAGGACTCACAAGCCAGACGCTACAACGATGATCGCCAAATCCGCAGCAGGCACTCCGAACACCACGAATACATCACGTAAGAATCTGTCTCCGCACTCGTTTTGCGTGGCGGTGCCGGTGGCGAGAGTGGGCTATGCGCCTGGCGGCGCATCAAAGACGAAGACCAGGACCAAAACGACAGCGGGCCGACGAGCACCGAAGCACCCGTCGACCCGCTGGTATTCAGCGGATCAGTAGGTCGGGAGGCTGGGGTCGACCTCGTTGGCCCAGCCCAGCACACCGCCGCCGACGTGCACCGCGTCCGCGAAGCCCGCCTTGTGCAGCGCGGCCAGGGCTTCCGCCGAGCGGGCGCCGGACTTGCAGTGCAGGACGATCTTGCGGTCCTGCGGCAGTTCCGCGAGCGCCTCGCCGGAGAGGATCCGGTCCTTCGGGATCAGCTTCGAGCCCTCGATCTTGACGATCTCGTACTCGTGCGGCTCCCGGACGTCGATCAGCTCGAACTTCTCGCCGTTGTCGAACATCGACTTGAGCTCGCCGGGCGTGATCGTGCTGTTCGCGGCGGCTTCCTGCGCGTCGGCGGAGACCACGCCGCAGAACGCCTCGTAGTCGATCAGCTCGGTGATCGGCGTGGCGTTCGGGTCCTTGCGGATCTTGACGGTCCGGTAGCTCATCTCCAGCGCGTCGTAGATCATCAGGCGCCCGAGCAGCGTCTCGCCGATGCCGGTGATCAGCTTGATCGCCTCGTTGACCATGATCGAGCCGATGGAGGCGCACAGCACGCCGAGCACACCGCCCTCGGCGCAGGACGGCACCATGCCGGGCGGCGGCGGCTCGGGGTACAGGTCGCGGTAGTTCGGACCGTGCTGGTCCCAGAACACGCTGGCCTGGCCCTCGAAGCGGAAGATCGAGCCCCACACGTACGGCTTGCCCGCCAGCACCGCGGCATCGTTGACCAGGTACCGGGTGGCGAAGTTGTCCGTGCCGTCCAGGATCAGGTCGTAGTCGCGGAAGATGTCGAGCGCGTTGTCCGAGCTCAGGTGCGTCTGGTGCAGGTTCACCTTGACGAACGGGTTGACCTCGGCGATCGAGTCGCGGGCCGACTCGGCCTTCGGCCGGCCGAGGTCGGACTGCCCGTGGATGACCTGGCGGTGCAGGTTGGACTCGTCGACCTCGTCGAACTCGACGATGCCGAGCGTGCCCACCCCGGCCGCGGCCAGGTACAGCAGCGCCGGGCTGCCCAGGCCGCCGGCGCCGACCACCAGCACCTTGGCGTTCTTCAGCCGCTTCTGCCCGTCCATCCCGACGTCCGGGATGATCAGGTGTCGGCTGTAGCGCGCGACCTCTTCCTTGGTCAGCTCAGCCGCCGGTTCGACCAGCGGCGGCAGCGACGTTGCGCCGGACATTCCCAGCTCCTCCTCAATGGTCGGCGCCACCAGCGCACGAGCACGTCGGCAGCACCTCAAGCGTCCCCGGAAGCGCCCGAACGGGGCCTCACGAAATCTGCAACGCAAGACTCCCCGATGCCCTTCCGCAACCCAAACTACTCCCACACTCCGAGACCCAACCCGTCCGAAAACGCCGGCTGGTATCAGCCAGTCGGGAAGGGCCAGGCGTTCGGCTTGCAGACGAATCCGTCCGACGGGATCTGAGTGCCTTGGTCGGCGATCTTGTTCAGCTCGTGCAGCTCGTTGTTCGAGACGCTGAAGCTCTGCTGCATCATCACCGGCGCCAAGCCACCCTGCGTCGGGCAGCCGACGTGCTTGTTGCCGAAGACGTGGCCGACCTCGTGGTTGATCGCGTAGCGGCGGTAGTCGCCGATGTCGCCTTGGAACGACACCGCGCCGCGCACCCAGCGGGCCGCGTTGAGGTAGACCATCTCGCCCTTGCGGCACGAGCTGTCGTAGGGCACGCCGTCGCTGTAGTCGCAGGCCTCGCGCGCGGTCTGCTGGCTGACCAGGATCACCCGGAAGTCCGGGCTCGGGCCGCCCGCGTCGACCCGCTGCAGCGAGATCGGCCCGGTCCCGGTGGCGCCCTGCGGGTTGGTCCAGCTGCGCGGGTCGGACAGCGTCGTCTGCACCAGGTTGCCGAAGTCGGCGTTGGGGTCGGCGAGCTCCACCCCGACCTCGACCTCGACGGTGTAGCGGTACAGCTGTCCGTGGCCGATCACCGGCGAGTTGCCGGGCAGCACCTGGAACGTGCGCGCGCCGGTCTCCGGGATCTTGCCGCCCGGGGGCAGATCGGCGGAGAACAGATTCGGGTCGAACTTCTGGCCCGGGGCGGCTTCGGTGACGACCGGTTGCTCCGGGGTGTCCGAGCTGGCTCCGGCCTGATCGGTGGTGGCGCCGCCGTCGGTGGGGCGCACGGTCTGGAACACCGCGAGCGCGCTGATCACGACCAGCAGCGGCACGGCGTAGATCCGCCAGCCGTACCGGGACACCACTCCAGCGCGCTTCTTCCGGCGCGGTCGCGGGCGCGGCTCGTCCTCGAATTCCTCAGCGTCATCGACGATCTCGAGTTCGGACGGCTCGGTGGTCGGGTTCCAGGACGCCGCCAGCGGCTCCCCCCGGCTTTCCCCCGCGTTCACTCTCGCACGAGTACGACTCGCCGGTCGGCGGTCGTTCGCTGATTTACGAGGTCGCTGCGGCGGGCGGGTCACGCGCACTAGCGTGCCACAGCCAATCCGGCACCCCAGGTCACACCGGCCACTGCACGTGACCAATCCGGCGAAGCCCGCCCGGACCGGCGCAATCCGATCATCACCAGTTCTCCGACTCCACCAGGCCGAGCACCGCCCGCGCGACGATCCGTGGCCGCTCCATCTGCGCGACGTGACCCGTACGTGGCAGCACGAGCAGCTTTCCGCGTGAAATCAGCAGGGCGGTGCGCGGCGCCTTCCGGGCCGAGACGACCCGATCTTCAGCACCCCACACGACGAGAGTCCGCGCGCTGATCTCCGGCAGCAGCCGCCACAACGAGCGCGCTGGCGGCACCAGCCAGGACCGCACCAGTTCTACCGTGGTCCGCCCCAGCGCCGGTCCAGCCCATGGCAGTCCGTCGCGCTCCTCGAACTCCGCGACCGCCTCGGCGAAGCGGTGCGGTGGCACGACATCCGGATCGGCGAAGCACAGCCGCATCAGCTGCTCGGCCCGCTCAGCCGGAGTCACGGCGGCCAGCTGCCGACGCGTCCGCGCCCCGACCACCGGCACCATGGCCAGCGCGATCCTCGGATCGGAGACCCGCCGGGGATCCAGCCGCAGGTCGGGCATGGCCGGGGAGATCAAGGTCAGCGTGGCGATCAGGTCGGGGCGCTGCACCGCCACCTCGACCGCCACCGCCGCGCCGAAGGAGTTGCCGGACAGGTGCACCGGCCCGGAGAGCTGCTCGAGCAGGCCGATCACCGCTTCGGCGTTGGCCTGTCGGGTGCACGGGAAGCCGGGCGGTGGTTCGGTGTGGCCGAATCCGGGTAGGTCGACCGCGATGCTGCGCAGCTTCACCGAAAGCACCGAGGCGAGGTCGGTCCAGTTCGTAGAGGAACCGGCCAGACCGTGCAGGTGCACTGCCGTCTCAGCGGTCGCCGCTGGTCCGGACGTTTCCCGCATGTGCAGGCGCACCGGTCCCCAGCTGGTGGCGAGGTCGACGCGCTGGCCGGGCGGCGGTTTGGCCGCGAGGTCGACCGGCGGAACGCCATCGACCACCAGCGGCACCCGCGTCAGCTCCCGTCGGCTGAACTGGTGTCGTCCGGGGGTCGTAGCGGTCGGTGTAGTCGTGGTCACAGCTACAGCATTATGGCCCCTCGACCACCGGATTTCGCCACCTGTGGCTACCGACGAGTAGAGTCAGTGCGCACCGGAGGCCGGAACGGCCACCGAGCGCGTTTTGGAAGGAATCGGGTGGAGGCGAGGATGACCGAGACCGCGCAACCTGGCCGAGGTGTCCGGTTGCCCCGCGACGCACGCCGCGCACAGCTGCTCGAAGCTGCCCAGCACGTGTTCGTGCACAACGGCTACCACGCGGCGGCGATGGACGACATCGCCGAACGCGCGGGCGTCAGCAAACCCGTCCTCTACCAGCACTTCCCCGGCAAGCTGGAGCTCTACCTGGCGCTGCTGGACGTACACGGCAAGGAGCTGGTGCGCCGCGTCCGCGAGGCCATCGCGTCCACCTCGGACAACAAGCTCCGGGTGCGGGCGGCGATCGGCGCGCTGTACGAGTTCGTGGCGGGCGAGGACCAGGCGTTCCGGCTGGTGTTCGAGTCCGACCTGCGCGGTGAGCCGGCGGTGGAGAAGTCCGTCGAAAGCGCGCTGCACGGCTGCATCGATGCGATCACCGAGGCGGTGACGGCGGATGCCGGGCTGGACGCCGAGCGCGCCCGCCTGCTGGCGGTGGGTCTGGTCGGCCTGGCCCAGGTGACCGCGCGCGACTGGCTGGACGCGCGCGGAACGATCTCCCGCGACGAGGCGGTCGGCCTGATGTCCACCCTCGCCTGGAAAGGCCTCGCTGGCTTCCCCCTCCAGAACACCTGACCCCCGACTTGTAGCCGATCGTAGACGTCCTCGATGTAGCGGCCGTCGGCAACCAGCGAGTCGAGCCAAGCGGT